>NZ_BSBO01000007.1:0-101106 GCF_027924685.1 Sellimonas catena | reverse complement strand
GGAATCCATATGTAGAGACGATTACGCATCATATGCCGCTATTGGACGCAATGCGGACAGCATCGAGGAAAGCCCTTGCAAGAGCATTCTGTTAAAAAGAAACATAAAATGATCAGATAAAGTCCGAACTGAATTGTCTGAAAATAAAAGAAATAAACTGATATCAAAAAAAGAAGAAAAAGTGCCAACGATTACTTGACACATACAGAGGAAGCCTGCCGCAAGCGCAATCACATGAGCAATGATATAATTGATATATCCATTGTGTGCCGGGTCTGCAAGTGCGATTCCCGGTACTACTGTGGTTCCAAATCCAAGTGCCGCAAGATCTGTGAAATAAACAACTGCACCTCCAATTGCTCCGCCGATACATCCGCCGATCAGTGGATAACGATATCTTAAGTTCACACCAAACAGTGCCGGCTCCGTAATTCCAAACAGTACGGAAATAAAACTTGGAATACATAATTCTTTTGCCTTTGCATCTTTTAAATTTCTTGCAAGATATCCAAGTACTGCCCCGCCCTGTGCAATGATTGCTACAGACATCAGCGGATTTAAAAAGTTTCTTCCGGTATCGACAAGAAGCTGTGATTCAATTGCGCCAAATACGTGATGAAGACCGGTAATAACGATTAGCTGCTGTACCCCGGAGAATGCCGCGTATCCAATCACTCCAAGGTTCTGAGTCATCCATACAAGTACGCTCGTAATTCCATTTGCAAGTCCTCTTCCTACCGGTCCGATAATCATAAACAAAAGGAAGGAGCTGACAAGTGTTGTCAAAAGTGGTGATACAAGCAGACGGATCACTTCCGGTACTTTCTTCTCAAAGAAAATATCAAGTTTTGCAGTAACAATACCAATCAGCAGCGCGACAATAATACCGCCCTGGAAACCGATCAGGTCAACCGGAAGTCCAAAAATATGGAGTGTAGTTACTTCCACCGTTCCCTGTGCTGCCGCACTGGCATCTGCCAGACTGTTCGTCAGCATGATACAGCCGATTACAATACCCATGATCGGCCTTCCGCCAAACCGTTTGACCGTACTGTACGCAACACACAGAGGCAGGAATCCGAAGATCGCACCGGAGGAAATATTAATCAGCCGTGCAATTCCATAAAGTGTTGCGTTGTCTTCCACAATCTGCAGATTTCCAAGTACACTGGAAAGTCCGGTTAAAAGAGCTGCTGCCAGGATTCCCGGCATGATTTCAATAAATACATCAGAAAGAGCCTTGACTGCTCTCTGCAGTGGATTCATCCTCTTATTTGCTTTTGTTTTCAGATCTCCAAGGCTCATACTGTCCATATGGATAGATTCTGCAAGCACCTGGCATACATCATTTACCAGCCCTGCTCCAAAAATGATCTGAAGCTGATCCCCTGCCACAAACACACCTTTTACCAGATCCACATCTTCAATCGCCTTGATATCTGCCTTATCATTATCTTCCAGAACAAGTCTCAGACGTGTCGCACAGTGGGCGATTCCTAAAATATTGTTTCTTCCGCCCGAAAGCCTGACAAGTTCGGATGATATATTTTCGTATCGTTGTCTTTTTTCCGCATCCATGCTTGATACCTCCCATAAAAATTCAATCCTCATGATGCAGTTATGTACACTCCTGCTGTTTCACCGCGGTATGAACAAATGCTGTATTCTTTGTTCTTGTAATTCTAATTATAACGGTTTATACTGAATATAATATAGACAAATGTTGTTTAACTATATAGTTTTGTTGGTTCTTGGAGGATTTATGAAGGATTATATTTTTTCAAATGATTTTTCCCGCAATCTCGACGCCATGATCTATACCTGCGGTTTTGAAACCTGTGTGCCGTCCCACAGTTATGGCCCTGTTGTGCGCAGCGGCTATCTGATTCATTATATTTTAAAAGGAAAAGGCATTTATAAAACAGACGGACATCTTTACCATCTTTCCGAGGGAGATGCCTTTCTGATCCGTCCCAATACGCTGATTTACTATGAAGCGGATAAGTACGATCCATGGACCTATACCTGGATTGGTTTCCAGGGTATCAAGATCGAAGAGTATCTGAAACGAACCTCTCTTCTGGAAACGCCTTATTTCCACTACGGGAAGGACGACCGTGTCAGACTGTGCCATGAAAAAATGTTTGAAGCGTACCAGCTTCCGGAAAACCGCGACCTCATGATGAACAGCATCCTTTATGAATATCTTTACCTCCTGGCGAGTAAATTCCCACGGGCATACATCCCGCCGAAAGAAAAAAAGATCTCTTATGTGGAGGAGGCACTGCGCTATATTGAGAATAATTACGCCCATCCTGTCAATATTCAGGTCATCGCCGACCATCTGAATATTGAACGCACTTATCTTTACCGCCTGTTCAAAGATATCACCGGCAGTTCTCCTCAGGAATATCTGCTTGACTATCGGATCCGGCGAGCCTGCACACTGTTAAAAGATACCGACCTTACAATCAACGATATTGCCAGATCTGTCGGATATGATGATGCGCTCTACTTTTCCCGCCTCTTCAAACAGAAAAAGGGCCGCACTCCGACCCAATACCGAAAAGAGGAGAAAGGCTGATGCCCTTCTTCTCTTTGTTCCTTATGCTGTATGGTACACGATCTTTTCAAGCTTTCCGACCCTCTCCTGCAGATCAGATACATTTTCTACAAGGAGCTGAATCGTTCCTGTCTCCATCTGAATCCCATTTACTACTTTTGTTAGATTGTCGATCTTCATATCCAGACGATTGTAATGCTTCGTACTGATTTCCTGGACACGATCCACCTCTTCCAGGATACTATTTTCCAACTCCCGTCCCTTTATATCCATTCTGGCTATCAGGTCATCCCGAAGTTTTTGGTTCTGTTCATCCATTCTTGTTGTCAGGTCATCCCGGAGTTTTTGGTTCTGCTCATCCATTCTGGTTACAAGTTCATCTCTGAGTTTCTGATTCTGCTCATCCATTCGGGCCACAAGCCGGTCTTCCAGATTCTGGTTCTGCTCATCCATTCGGGCCACAAGCCGGTCTTCCATACCAAACATCAAGTTTTGAATACTTTGTAAATCTTCCTGTGTTAATGCCATTTTTCTCTCCCCTTTCTCCCCCTCTACTAGTTATTAAGTATAGCATACTGTTTGATACCTGTCTATTTTCCTTCATTACAATTTTTTCATCATCCAGTATGCATCTGCATAGGTGCCGTCCAAATATTTCATATTATCAGGCAGCTTTCCGTACATCTGAAAGCCAATGCTTTCATAAAGACGAATTGCTCTTTGATTGTCAGCAACTACTTCCAGTTCCATCTGTTCGTATCCTTTTTCCTTTGCAATCTCCAGAAGTTTTTCGATCATGGCACGTCCGATTCCCATGCCTGTGTATTTCTGGTAGAGTGCAATGCCCATCGTTGCTCGGTGTCGATAACGGGATGTCGATACTCCGGTGAAGGAACAGTTTCCTATAAAGGTTCCATTCAAAAAAGCAAGAAGCATCAGATCTGTTTGGGAATCATTGGTTCTTTTTATAAATTGTTCTTCCTGCTCTACTGTCATCTGAATTTCCTCCGGTTCTTTTGCAAGAAATCTGGTTTCCGCACAGGTCTTTTTCAGATAGTCAATCAGCATCTGTGCATCCTGCTCCGTGGCAGTCCGTAAAATAATCGCTTGCCCTTTTGCGCGAATTGTCATTTCTGGAACTCTCATTTTTCTACGCTCCTTCCCTTTCCTGTCTAAGAAGCGGAAATCTCCGCCATTTTTTCTTCGATCTCTTTCTCACCAGCCTGCATGGCACGAAGTGTTTTATCGAACAGATCGTTTAATTCCCATCCAAGCTGCTCTGCTCCTGTTCGGATAATTTCTCTGGAGCATCCGGCCGCAAACCGTTTGTCTTTAAATTTCTTCTTCACACTGGATACTTCCATATCTGACACACTTTTCGATGGACGCATCAGAGCTGCCGCCCAAATCAGTCCGGTCAATTCATCTGCTGCAAAAAGCACTTTTTCCATCTCATGCACCGGCTCCACATCACTGCACACACCATATCCGTGGGAGCAGACCGAATGAATCAGCTCCTTACTCGCTCCTCCCTTTTCCAGAAGTTCCGGCGCTTTCTTACAGTGTTCTCCCGGAAACTGTTCAAAATCAATATCGTGAAGCAGACCGACGATTCCCCAGTATTCTTTCTCCTCTCCATATCCGAGTTCCTCTGCATACCAGCGCATAACAGTCTCCACGGTAACCGCATGACGGAGATGAAACTCCTCCTGATTATAAGTTTTTAAAAGATTCCACGCTTCTTCTCTTGTAAGATTGCTTTCCATTTCTTTTCTCCTCCCTTTTACTTTCTGACTTATTATATTCTAAATTTCAAATTAAACATTACTGTCGTCCAGATACCATTTTAACTCCTTTGCCGGAACAATCGTATATTGCTCCGGTCCTTCTCCGGTTCTCATAATGACATTCCGTATCCCTGCCTGAATGATACTTCTGGCGCACATCGGGCATGGATTCGCCTTATGAATCGAATTATCTTCCGGATTGACACCGGTAAGATATAAGTCTGCTCCTGTGGTCTGAAGTCTGGAACAGTTTAACAGCGCATTAGCCTCTGCATGAATCGCTCTGCATACACCATACCCTTCTCCCTGATGCATATTTTTCTCCATTCTCGGACAGGTCCCCTTATCACAGCAATTCTCAAAACCTCTCGGCGATCCGTTATATCCCGTCGAAACGACCACATCATCTTTTACAATTACCGCACCGTACTTCCTTTTCAGACAGGTACTTCTGTATGCAAATGTCTCAGCACAGTTTAAATAAGTATCAATTTTAGATATCCGCTTCCCTTTTTCCGGTTTTACCATGCAAATACACCCTCTTTACTTTCGTAATGCAAAATCGCTGGCTTCCTTTATCCAGTCCATTAATTCGTCATCCACTTCCTCCACACTGGAAATCAGCACATGATGTGTCCATCTGTTCGGATATGGTTCCGTAGCTGCATCAATTCTTGACGACTCCACTTTGTACTCCAGACCAAAAGTCACAACAAGCCATGGATCCGGCCTGTCCTTTACCTTTCGCACTTTTACAAACGAAACACAAGCAAAAAAGTGCTTATTAATAAAAGAAATCTGTGTCTTTTGCACTTTCATCTGCACACCCGTAATTTCATCCAGAATCCGTTCTTTGAGTTTCTCATATAATGGAAGCGCATTCGGATATTTCTCAAAAAACAAAAGTTCTGCATCATTCATGTTTTTCTCGCCTCCCCTGGTGTTACAGTATCCCAAAATATGCAGCCGTATGGTTACCCATTGTCAATATTCCATCCTTCTGATACTTCGCAAACAGATCCCGCAGTGCTTTCAGATATTCCTGATAACGTGCATCTCCTTCTTTCAGCGAATAGGAGCCGGACAGGCTTCTGCTGATAAACGTCTCTTCTGAGTAATAAAGCGGATTTGCAAACTCTATGTACTGATATCTGTCATCAAAAAATGCCCGGATTCGTTCATCGTCTTTCTGAATTCCGCCGCTGTACCCTTTGAAATCCGGACAGTAGTTCCGGTAGATTTCGTATGCCTCCTGATTCAGTTGGTCGTTCATATCCCTCACATTCCAGATCAGAAAGACCTTTCCGCCGGGCTTCAGGATTCTCCGGCACTCCTTTGCAAAAGCCGGCACATCAAACCAGTGAAATGCCTGGGCGGTTGTGACGAAATCAGCGGAATGATCTTCCAGAGTGGTTCCGGCTTCTGTTCCTTTTACCGGGTAGAACCGCAAAAATCCGGAAAGTTCTTCCACTGCCTTTTCCTTCATATCATCGTTTGGCTCTACACCATACACAGTACACCCGCGTTCCAGCAACTGTCCTGCAAATTTTCCGGTACCGGACCCGATGTCTGCAATAACCGAGTCACTGGAAAATCCATAATCCCGGAACAATGCCTCCACAAATTCCTGCGCATATACCGGTCTGCCCACAACATAATCCTGCGCCCGCCCGTCAAACTTCTGCAATGTACTTCTCATAACTGGACCTCCCTTTTGATTCACTTCTGCTGCTTTTCTATCTATTATACTGGAAAGTAAAACTTCTGTATAGCAAAAGAACCCTGACATTGCAGGATTCTTTTCGTTGCTTATTGTAATTTTGCGAGTGTCTTCTTAAACCGGAAATAAAACAGAATTGCTGTAAATGTAACGGCAATGATATCGGCAATCGGTTCTGCCATGTAGACTGCTTTTACCGGATCAGATGACAAAATCATCGGCATCAGATAGATCAGCGGAATCAGCAGTATGATTTTTCTTACTACCGCAACTACGATAGATTCCACTGCATTTCCCAGCGCATTAAAGGTCATCTGACATGCAATCTGTATTCCGAAAATCAATGTCGCCGCCATATAAATACGAAGTGCGGTTTTTGTAAATTCCATCAGTTCCGGATCTGTTGTAAACATTGCGGCAAATGCCTGCGGGAACAGCATAATCAGAAGCCACAAAAGCACAGAATATGCCAGACTGACTTTCAGAAGCAGCTTATACGTTGCCCGTACCCTGTCCACGTTTTTGGATCCGTAGTTATAACTGATAATCGGCTGCGCGCCCTGTCCAAGACCCTGAAGCGGAAGCATTGCAAACTGCATAACACTGGTCAGAATGGTCATCGCTCCAACTGCAATGTCTCCTCCGTATTTCTGGAGGGAAGAGTTAAAGCACACAGAAATAACACTTTCACTTGCCTGCATTACGAAAACCGAGGTACCAAGCGCAAGACATGGAAGCACAATTTTAGGCTGTATGCCGATATTTTTCCGGCGGATTTTCAGTGTTGTTTTCTTTCCGCAGAGGAAATGTACGACCCAGATACAGGAAAGTGCCTGAGAAATAATTGTCGCAAGGGCAGCTCCCCGGACATCCATATTAAATCCGAAAATAAAGACCGGATCCAGGATAATATTGGCAACTGCACCGATCAGTACAGAAAGCATTCCCGTCTTTGCAAATCCCTGAGCAGTGATAAAAGAATTCATTCCCAGTGTTACTTCTACAAACAGGGTTCCAAGTGCGTAGATATTCATATAGCTTACGCCATAGTCAATCGTATTCTCACTTGCGCCGAATGCCATCAGGAAGTCTCTGTTCCAGATCAGAAGAACCACTGTCAGGATAATGGAAATAATAATCTGAAGCGTAAAGCAGTTTCCCAGGATCTTTTCTGCTGCTTCATTATCTTTTCTTCCCATTGCGATAGATGCTCTGGGAGCACCGCCGTAACCTACAAGTGCCGCAAAAGCAGACACAATCAGAATCAGCGGCATGCATACCCCGACTCCCGTCAGAGCTGTCGCTCCGATCTCCGGAATATGTCCGATGTACATTCGGTCTACGATATTGTAAAGCATATTGATCAGCTGGGCAGCAACCGTGGGAAGTGCCAGTCTTAACAGAAGCTTCCCGACCGGTTCCCTGCCTAGAAATTCTTTCTCGTCATTCATGGTCATACCCTCTTTCTTCTCCGATTTTCACATTTTCAAGAATACGCCCTTTCAGGTGAATATAAGTTTCATATTCTTCTTCTGAAAATCCATCCAACAGTTGAGCCGCATAGGACTCCTGCACTTGTTGAACATCATACATAATCGGCTGCGCATCTTCTGTTAAAATCAGATGTACTTTCCGCCTGTCTTTTTGATCCGGATTTCGTTCCAGAAGCCCTTTTTGAATCAAAAGTTCCGCTCCTTTTGAAACAGCTGCTTTAGAAAGCATCCTGAATTCTACAATATCCGCTGCCGTATCTTTCATGGGATGATTTTTCAGAAAAGCTATAATATCTACCTCTACCATCGATAAGCCATATTTTCTGCATACATTTTTCATCATTTTTTCATATAGCCGCAACATACTTCGAAGTCCGTTCCATAGTTCTCCGAATTTATACATGATTTCACCTCCCGGTTCATTTTTAGCGAAAATAATAGTTCACTAAGAAACCGTTTCTCAGTGAACTATTATAGTACGATAATTTCATTTGTCAACAGACTCTGTCAGATTTTTTCAAAATCTTCCGCCCCATGCTTGCAAATCGGACAGATAAAATCTGCCGGAAGTTCCTCTCCTTCATAAATATATCCGCATATCCGGCATCTCCATCCGGTCTTTTTTGTTGTTTCCGTTTTTGGTTTTATCACATTTTGATAATATGCATAGGTTGCAGACGGGCTTTCCGATATTACTTCGCCATCTTCCACCTCTGCAAGAAAAAGCGTATGCGATCCCAGATCTATCGACTGAATTACTTTAGCTGAAAGCCATGCATTCGTTCCTTCGGTAATCACATACAGTCCATTTTCTTTCCGTTGAACATTTTGAAAATCTTCGAATTTATCCTTGTCTTTTCCACTTTGAAACCCAAAATGCCGGAACAGATCAAATGAAGCCTGTTCAGAAATCACGGAAACACTAAATTTTCCTGTATGAAGAATCATATCATGTGTGTAGTTTTCCTTGTTCACTGCGAGAGAAATTCTATTAGGTGATGAGGTCACCTGCATTACCGTATTAGTAATACATCCATTATCCTTTTCCCCCTCCTTTGCAGTTACAACAAAAAGTCCATAGCTTAATCGATACATTGCCTTTTTATCCATTTTTCCTCCTTATCTCCCGGCAGTTTCCGGGTACTTCTGCATAAATACTGCTGCAGCTCCGGCCAGATTGGCATCTTTCCGATAACTGCATACTCTTACATCCGGAACAATAACTTTTGTCCCTGCAGCTTTTTCCACCTCCTTCGCAAGATCCTGAAGATATTTCTGCACTTCATCCGAAAAGTTTTCGCGGCTGCTGATTCCTCCGCCCAGCAAAATTCTCTCAGGATCATAAACATGCTGAATATTATAAATTCCTTCGGCAAGCTTTCTGTAAAAGCAGGAAACGGCAGCCCGGCAGACGGAATCATTCTTTTCCGCTTCCTCAAACACCCGTCTTCCATCCCATTCCTGATCTGGATAAACCTTCCGGACTCTTCGCACAAGTGACATTGTAGAAGCCTGTAAAGAAAACGTACTAAGCTTTCCCTCGTCATCTCTCATCACCATACAACCAAATTCCCCGCCATACAAATGTGAACCATGACAGATTTTTCCATCTATCACGACTGCTCCGCCAATCCCCGTACCGCATACTACAAAAGCCAGATTTTTACATCCTCTCCCGTTTCCAAAAGTTACTTCGGCCATAGCGGCACAATTTGCATCATTTTCAATACTTGCCGGCAGTCCGAAGCATTTCTGAAGTTCCTCAATCCAGGCTGGCCCGTGAATACCTGAAACCGCACTTTTTCCTCCAATCACTCCTGTTGATACATCAACTGCTCCCGGGGCACTCACTGCAATTCCCAGAATCCTGCCTTTCCTTTCCGACTTTTTAACAAATGCCTGAATTTCCTTCATCAATGCCGCAAACTCCTGATGAATCGGGAGGATTTCCTGACCTGTAATCCTTCCTTCCATATCACAGACTCCAGCTTTCATGGAAGTTCCTCCAATATCAATACATACCAGTAAATTTTTCATTCTTTCCTCCCTTGTTTCCTTACTTTTATGGTTAAATTGTACCACATTTTCGTTTTCTTATCTATCCGCAACGTTTCTTTTCAACTTTTGAGTTTCCCTTTTTTATTTGCATATTTATGCTCTTTTTCTACGTTTTTTCAAATGTGTCTTTCTTCATCAATCGTCTTTTTTCCCCTTTTTATCAGTTTTCGTCAAATTAAAGCATTGACGTGCGAAATCGAAAATGATAATATATTTGTTGTAGTGTAAAAATATACAAAACAGGAGGTATATGCATGTTAAAAGGATTTAAGAATTCACCAGAATTGGATTTTTCGATTCCAGAAAACAAAGAAGCAATGCTCAAAGCATTTGAACAGGTAGATAAAGAAAAAGGCCAGGATTATCCTTTGATTATCGGCGGCGAACGCATTATGACAGACAAAAAGATTGTTTCTATCGCGCCATCAACGAAAGAAGTCCTAGGACAGGTCAGTTCCTGTGATCAGGAGCTTGCAGATAAAGCGATTCAGACAGCACATAAAGCATTTCAGACATGGAGCAGAACTCCTGCCGAGGAACGGATCTGCTGTGTTCGCAGACTGGTGGACCTCATGAAGAAAAACCGTTTTCTCATCGATGCCTGGAGCATTGAAGAAAGCGGCAAAAACTGGGGCGAAGCAGACGGAGAGCTCTGTGAAGCTCTGGACTTTTTCAACTCCTACATCATGCATATGCGTGAGCTTGATAAAGGCCTGGAACTGGTAGACACAGAAGAAGAATGTAAATGCATCTACATTCCGATCGGAGTCGGTGTAGCTGTTCCACCGTGGAACTTCCCGCTTTCTCTTCTTGCAGGCATGGTTGTTTCTGCCGTCATCACAGGCAACACTATTGTTTGCAAGCCGTCTTCCGACACACCGATCGTAGCTTATAAATTCGTAGAACTCTGCGAAAAAGCAGGTTTCCCGGACGGCGTTATCAATTTCATTCCTGGATCCGGTTCCGTCATCGGGGATTATATTGTACAGCATCCGCTGACACACTTCGTAAACTTTACCGGTTCGAAAGAAGTGGGACTGCGCATCAGCCAGAAGGCAGCAGAAGTTTCCGAAGGCCAGATCTGGATCAAACGTGTCGTAGCAGAAATGGGTGGAAAGAATGCGATTATCGTAGATTCTTCCGCAGACCTGAAACGTGCCGCTGCCGGAATCGCAAATTCAGCGTTCTCTTTCCAGGGACAGAAATGCTCCGCATGCTCCAGAGCAGTCGTATTAAGCGATGTATATGATGCATTTGTAGAAGAAATCGTTGCCTGCGCAAAAGAACTCAAAGAAAATCAGGGAAGCGGACGTGATGATCTTCCGATGGGCCCGGTCATCAACCAGAACGCATTTGACCGGATCTCCGGCTATATCGAAACAGCACGCAAGGAAGGCACGATTGTCTTTGGCGGAAATTATAACGATTCCAAAGGCTTTTACATCGAACCAACCGTTGTCCGTGACATTACAAAAGACGCTGTCATCGCAAAAGAAGAAATCTTCGGACCGGTACTTGCTGTGATCCGTGTGGATTCCTTTGACGAAGCGCTGGAAGTTGCAAACGGAACCGAGTATGGTCTGACCGGATCGGTATATACAGAGGACAGAGAACATATCCAGAAAGCAAAAGTAGAATTCCATGTTGGAAATCTCTACTTCAACAGAAAGTCCACCGGAGCTGTTGTTCTGCAGCATCCATTCGGCGGCTTCAATATGTCCGGTACGGACGCAAAAACAGGAACAAGAGATTACCTCACCAACTTCCTGAATCTGAAATCCGTATGCGAGGATCTGACATATTAAATTCATATCAAGACAGACATATGGCAGGAAAATCAAATTTTCCTGCCATATCTGCGTTTTGTCATTCTATGTATTTTTATAAAAATGTTTTGTAGTCTTCATAGTTCCGTTTCAAAAGCTCCGGTGTATTCAGACCGTACGGACACTTCTTCATACAGTTGCCGCAGTGGAGACAGTTCTCGATCTTTTTCATCTTTTCCTGCCACTCCTCAGACAGCCACGCTTCCTGTGGCGCACGTCTTAACATCAGACTCATTCTTGCGCAGTTATTGATCTCGATTCCTGCCGGACACGGCATACAATAACCGCATCCGCGGCAGAACTCTCCCGCCAGCTGATCTTTATCTTTCTGTATTTCCGCCAGAAGCGCTTCATTTAATTCCGGAGCCTGTTCCTGATAGGAAAGGAATTCATCCAGTTCCCATTCTCTTTGGATCCCCCAGATCGGTTCTACATGGGCAAACTGCGGCTGGCACATAAATGCATAAGCAGAAGCAGAATTGTGGATCAGCCCTCCGGCAAGTCCTTTCATCGCGATAAATCCGACTTCCTTCTGTCGACACAATTCTACAAGTTCTACTTCTTCCTCCGATGCAAGATAGGAAAATGGAAACTGTAGCGTCTCATAAAGACCGGACAGAACCGCTTCTTTTGCCACAGCGATCCGGTGGTTGGTAATTCCGATATGCCGGATCTTTCCCTGTTCCTTTGCCTCCAGTGCCGCCTCATAAAGGCCGGAACCATCCCCCGGCTTCGGGCAGAATGACGGATTGTGGAACTGGTACAGATCAATATAGTCGGTCTGGAGCTTTTCCAGACTCATTTCCAGATCCTTCCAGAAGTCCTTCCCATTCTGAGCCGCCGTTTTGGTACTGATAATGATCTGATCCCGCACCTCATGAAGTGCTGCTCCCATCTTTTCCTCACTGTCGGAGTAAGCCCTTGCTGTGTCAAAATAGTTGATACCATTCTGGAATGCCTTCTGCAGTAAAACAACTGCGTCCTCTTTGGAAATCCGCTGAATCGGTAGCGCGCCAAATCCATTTTTATTGACTTTCAGGCCTGTCTTCCCTAATACTACATGTTCCATGTTTCTTCCTCCTTTTACCATGCTGTAAACTCATCTTCATGCTCTTTAAAAAACTGATAATACGCCCTCACATTTTCCAGCTGCGTCCATTTTTTCACATCCACGGGATCCTCATCCAGGTCATAGATTCTGGCTCCCTTCATGGACAGTAAAAATGGTGAGTGCGTAGAAATCACAAACTGACATCCGAAAAAACGTACCGCATTTTCAAGAAACTGCACCAGTTCCTGCTGTTTGACCGGTGACAGACTGTTCTCCGGCTCATCCAGCAGAAACAGTGCATTTTCCGTAATCTTCTCTGAAAAATACAAAAAAGCACTCTCTCCGTTGGAATACTCCCGGATATTGTCCATCAGCTCCGACCTTACAAACCGGGACTGGGTTTTGCTTCTTGCTTTATTCACCCGTTTCAGCTGCTCATAATCATCCAGTGAATTCATCCGGAAATGAGAATATTTCACATCCAGATAATCTTCAAACAACTCTTCCTTCTTCCGGTCGATTCCCTCGTTCATACTCCGGATATTGAGCATATAGTCAAATACATCGTCACTTGTAATGATCCGGCTTCCCTTCGGAACCGGTATCTGTGTATCATAATCACAGAAATCCAGATAGTCTCCGAAAAAACTGGATTTATTAAAGACCGAATCCCTCTCCAGATTCAGTTTTTCCGCAATGACATTGATAGCTGTCGTTTTTCCGCTCCCGTTTCCTCCATAGAGAATGGTAACCGGTGCAAAATCAATTCTCCGGAAATGATGACTGGACAAAATCTGAAACGGATAGTAGGAATCATAACAGGTACGTTTCTGCTTCAGAAAAAAGTCAAATTCCTTTTCACTGTCCGGAAATGTAAACCACTCCAGATAGATCATTATCCTTCCCGCCTTTCCATATCTTTTTCACTCATTTGACCCATCAAATTCCTTCTGTCTTTCTCAATTTTCTATAAAATCTGCCTGCGACAATCAGGGAGATAGTATCCACAATCGGCTGAACCCACATACATCCATTCAGTCCCAGAAGCGCATTCATCAAAAACAAAAGCGGAATATCCAGAACTCCTTTTCTCAAAATGGAGCAGACCATAGACTCCTTGAATTTTCCCATCGCCTGAAACTGGATAATCATTGGATAGCAGACCGACATCATCGGCATGGCAGTCACCATTCTGCGTAAAAATCCTGCGCTGTACTGGATTGTGACCGGATCCTTGATAAACAGACCCGAAAGCTGCGGTGCAAAAATCTCGTAAACAACCAGGCACAGAAGTGAAAAGGCAAGAGAAATCATACATCCCAGCCGGAATACGCCCCTTCTGCGCTCCTGATTGCCTGCCGAATAATTGTATGCCAGAAGCGGAAGAATCCCGTTTGACACTCCAATCGAGAAATAAAGCGGCAGCTGATCCAGCTTCTTGACAATCCCAAGCCCTGCCACTGCTTCCGTGGTGTACTGTGCCACAAACCGGGACTGTGCCGCAATGGCAACCACCGTCAGGGCATACTGCACAGCCGATGGGAATCCTGTTGCCAGTATCGGCCCAAGGAACTGTCTCCAGTATCGAAGTTCCGCCGGTGCAATGCTGATCACAGATTTTCCTTTGTTCCTTGCAATATAGACGAGAAAATAAATCGTTGCCGCCACATTAGAGACAGCCGTGGCAAGCCCCGCTCCTGCTGCTCCCATGGAAAGGAATCCCGGAAGTACAAAAAAAGGATCCAGAATGATATTCAAAATTCCTCCCATGGATACGCCGATAGCAGCCTGCGCTGCACTTCCCTCCGCACGTACCAGATTCGCCAGCAGTGTATTTAAAATCGTCCAAGGTCCTCCAATCACAACAACCCATCTAGCATAGGCAAATGCAGTCTCATATGTTGCCCGGGTTGCTCCGCAGAGAAACAGGACCGGACGGGCCAAAATCAAAAATACAATCGCGAACAAGATACCGCATCCTAGTCCTCCCCAAAAGGAAATTGACGCAATCCTTCTGGCATCCTCCGTCTTTTTCCCGCCAAGCGCTCTTGAAAGGGCACTTGCACCTCCCACTCCAAACAGATTTGAAATGGCAGTCAGCATCACGAAAGATGAATACACAATCGTGATGGCTGCTGTCTCATTGGGATCATTCAGCATCCCTACAAAATATGTGTCTGCAAGATTATAGATTAACGCGATCATCTGGCTTGCGATTGCCGGTACAATCTGCTTTCTCACTGCCTGTGCAACCGGCATCGACTCAAACACCGCTGTGTTCTGGTTCATGCTGTCTTCTTACCTCCTCTGAATTTCTCTACTCTGACCAGTTTTTCACAGTCTTTATCCTTTCAGCACAATCTGCTCAAGTTCTCTTCTTTTCTGTTCCTCTTCCGTATGAAGCTGTTCCTGCATCTTCCTTAGCTGTTCCAAAATACCCTGTATCTGGCTGTATGTCTGCTCAGCCCGTTCCTTTGACACTTTGATCTTATCATAGACCATCCAGTCTGTAAAAATCCCGTCAAAAAAGTAGTCTGCAAAATGAAGGAACTCTCCAACCTCTACCTGAAGCGGCCCTTCAATCCGGCTTGAAACATCTGAAAGTTCTGTCCGGAACGTACGCAATGCCATTTGGAGCGCACTTGTTCTGTCCTTTACCGATTTCAGTTTATCATATTTGATAACATCCGACATAATACCACCGCCGATGAGATCCACCATTCCCCAGTTTTTAGCACTTTGCAGACCTTCCAGCGTCTCTTCTGCAATGGAACGTGCTCTTTCCCCGGCGCTGATCGCTTCCTTCACTTCTTTTCTGCGATTTTCTATAGCGGCAATCTGTCTTTCCATTTCCAGTATTTTCCCGGCTTCTATATTGCCCGATTCTTTGATCTCTTCCTTTTTCGCCTCAAGCATCCTCTCATATTGAATCTTGCAGTCCGGAAGCCCCGATGCCTGTTTTTCATAATATGCAATATCTTCTTCGACAGCCTGCAGCTCCTTTGCGGCAGCATCGTATTTTACAGCAGCCGCAAAGGCCTCCTCTTCTTCCTTCGAAAGCTTTTCTCCCATCTTTCCGGATGCCCGGTATAAAAACGCAGTAAGACTTTTTCGGTTCAGCCGGTCCACATCCTCCTGCTCATCTTCCATGATCTTCTTTAGATCTGCCGCCTTCTTCTCCAGCTCATTCTGCTGGTTATAAAGATCCGCCAGCTTTGCATCTGCTCTTTCTTTTTCCATCATCTCCTGCTGGAGACGCTGGAGTTCCTCGTCATAATAGTTCATACTTTTCCCTCCTTTGCTTCTCTTTCCTCTGTTTCCTGTTCCTATGGCTAAATTCGGAGAATCATTCGCTTAATACTGTCACTAAGTTTTTATATCGCTCAGAGTTCTCTTCCACATCTTTTCTGGTAACACTATAATACCTGTAAAGGTCTTTGACGATCTCATCTCCCTGTTTCCATGTTTTCCGGTCGCCCTGATGAGAAATGTTCAGGATATTCCAATAAAAATCAACTGCCATTTCAATTTCTTCATTTCCCTTCCGTATTTTATATAAATGGAAATCCATCGGTAGTTCATCCTCTGGCAGCGCCGCGATCTGTTGTGATCTTATTTCTATCTGTTGTTCCATTCTGGCGATTGTCTCATCATTATACTCTTTTGGTTTCTGAACCTTCTGCAATCCTTCTAACAAATCGGGTCTTTTCAGTAATACAAGTCCTTCTTTGTGCGACCTGCGTTCCTCCATAAAATTCCTTGCGTCAGAGGTTAACTCCACTGCATAATACTTTGCCTTGGCATATCGTACCACTTCTTCCATGCTATGCGGATTTACCGTAATTGTTTTTTTGATCTTTTTCTGCTTTCTTTGATTTCGCCAGTCTTTGAACCATTCTATCAATGACAGCTTTCTACTTTTTCTTGCAAGAAAGATACTTATAGGGCCGTCCACTCCGCTCAGAATTACCACATTTTTTCTTCTTTTGGTCTTCATCTCTCCTCCCTGCTTTCCTACCGGATTTAAAGTTCAAGATTTTTTAATTTATTCACTGTACTCCCTGTTTCCAGTACAGATTCCAGATATTGCAAATCATTTTCCGCAATATCTATATAGGTATTTTTTATCATTCTATCACCTCCAAAATCAATTTTTTATCTTTCTCTACTTCTCTTTGAAAAACCTGACTGGACAGACATCCTTCTTCATAAGTAAACACCACATCTGTCCTTACACCATCCAAGTCCTCATCTAATGTCCATCGAACATCTGCCGTTAATGACCTGTCCATGAGCTGAGTTTTCGTTACAATCAGGAGGTCGATATCACTGCTGCTTCGAACTTCCCCTCTGGCGCAGCTTCCAAAAAGATATATGTTTTTCAATCCTGGGATTTCCGCATTTATCAGGTAGTTCAGGTCGCTTTCCAGTTTCTTTTGAAATCTTACTGGAAGTTTTTCATATTCTTTTTTGTATACTTTTACCTGTTTCAAAAAACAACCTCCGATCCATCATACTATCAACTGACGTTTCTAATATTATATCATCCAGGCTTCGGACTGTCATTTCTTTTTGCCAAATCAAAAGCACAAAAGGAACGCCCCGACGAAGCGTTCCTTAATGACTATAAAATAATTTTCTTCTCAAGCTCTCATATTCTTCCAAATTCTATTGCCGCACAATTCGGATTCCTTTTCTGGAAAACAGGTTTTCGCCAATCTTCATGCTTCCTTTTTCCCTGTTGATTCGAAACTCCTGAATCGGAAATGTTCTGTAATAGCTTTCGTTTTTTGTAATAACCTGAATCGAACAGGATACTTCTGTTTCTGACAAATGTACAGCCGGAATAACAGCCATGCTCCCGTCTTCTCCCTGACACCTAAAATACCATCCGTAAAAATAATTATTCATATTGAATTCCCTCCTGTGCCGGACCGTCTAACAGATTTCCTCTGACATCAAACCTGGAACCGTGGCACGGGCAGTCCCAGGACTGTTCATCCGGATTCCACGTCAATTCACATCCCAGGTGCGGGCAGACAATATCTACTTTGAACATTTCCCCTTCCTCTGATTTGTACACTCCCATCTTCCCCTGAGATGTCTCAACTATGGCCCCGTACCCTCGCTTCAGCACATTTGCAGTTTCTTCCGGCACATGAAAAAAACGTTTGGCCAGTCCTTTCACTGCGTGTCCGCTGTCTCTTGCTATCTGTGGGATCTCTTCTGTCGAAAATCTAGATGGAGCAAAGGTTTCGGCATACGGATTTTCGATATTACAGATCTTGTCACAAAGAAGCATTGCCGATGCCATCGACGAGCTCATACCCCATTTCTGAAATCCAGATGCCACAAGCCATCCGGGTCTGTCAGACGTATACGCTCCGATAAACGGAATACTGTCCGCCGTAATACAATCCTGAGCAGACCAGCAGGCCGCCACGCGGCTGTCCGGGTAATATGCCTGCGCGGCTTCTTTCAGCTTTTGATAGCATCCTCCACTTTTATTTTCTCCGGTCCGGTGCCCCTGTCCGCCAAGCAGAAGATAACGATCATACTGCCGGAATGAAAGCTTCTCTTCTCCGTCCCCAATGTACATTCCCTCTATTCTTCCGGTATTCTCCAGCGCAAGTACATAGGAGCGCTCCTGATGCATTCTTGTAAAATACATACCCGGGAAATTGAACCGTAATTTTAGCAGTGGTATTTTTCGTCTGTCCCTGACCGATCTGATCTGCCTCCAGAACAACGGTACGGACTCCGGCCTGTTCCAGCTGCCATGCAGTCAGAATCCCCGCCATTCCTCCGCCGATTACAGCCACATCCGCCTCTACCTGCCTGTCCAAAGCCGGCCTTTTTTCTCGATGATTACAGGTCTGAGTCCATATCGATTCCATCATTCGCCTCCTGAATCCTTTTACTCATAAGATTTCCAGGAGGAAAAGATTTCATACTTGTTCTTTATTTTTCCTACCAGAAATTCCGGCTTAAGAACAAAAAAGAACATGGTACAGATATCATCCTGCATCCATGTTCTCTTTCCATCCTATTTCCCACTATTCATTCCAAAAGCATCACACAGTATTGCGCTTTTTATATATGATAATTTCAGGATCTGTACCATTGCAGCCGTATTCGCATACAAGCAGATAAGATTCATCCGCGACAATTCCATAGCAGCGGTCCGAACCAGGCCTTTCGATCTGATTTCCCAAATAGATTTTCTTATCTTCAAGCAATTTTACAGACTGACCATTTGCGAGCGGGTATTCCAAATTCACAAAAAAGCCATTCAATAAATGAAGCTCTTTTACTTCAAGCCCCTCTATTCCTAATGCATGGAATTCCGAGATCAGTGTATCTTTTAACTTCAAAAACTCTTCCTGTCCACCACGTTTAATACATTCAGCAGCAATGCATGTTCCGCCAAAAGGATGTCCGTCTACTTTTTGGCATCCGCCACATTCTTCTCTTCTGCTGCATTCCTTGCAACAGTCCAAACCACAAATTGAACACATAAAATGCCTCCATCTATACTCATTTCATCTGACTTACTTTTTCCGCCATTCACATGTGCCATATAATTGATCAGTATCCCCATGTGAGTAATTCCCAGTCTTCCTTTCCACTTCTTGCCAGATACCATTGCCATCCTGTATAATCCTGATCCGGATTCCATGCACCACTATCTTTCTTTGGGGAATGAAAAACAGATTCAAAAACAATACACTCACTAAAATCCGCACCATCTTTTAATTCATTACAATAAGAAAGTTCTTCTTCTGCCCGTTTATCATCCGTATATGACACCGAAAGAAGCTTTGCTCCTTTCCAGGTTTTGAATTCTTCTTTTATTTTTTGAATTGCAGAATCCATATCTTCCCGCGAATATATCGAAGATTGTCCATAATCAATCTGTACTTTACTTACATCCCCTCCGTTACTGCATCCCTGCAAAAGCAACAGGATCAAAAAAACAATCCCAAATCTTTTTCTCTTAAATAGCATGGTCTTTCTCCTTTCAGTTTGCCTGCTTAGCGGTCACTTTTTCCTGTTCTTCTACATACCTGATAAATTCCGGTGTTTTTGACCAGTACCTGATTCCCCAGTTTTCAAAGTTCCACTCTTCCATATAGGCATTACATTCGTAATCTACATAGTACAAAATCCCGTCCTGCAGGATAAAATTAGTCGGGAAATAATCAATATTGATTTCTTCCCTGTAGAGAAGCCTGCACATCTTATTCACCTGTTCCAGACAAGTGTC
Source organism: Sellimonas catena (assembly GCF_027924685.1). NCBI lineage: Bacteria > Bacillati > Bacillota > Clostridia > Lachnospirales > Lachnospiraceae > Sellimonas > Sellimonas catena. The sequence goes on along the minus strand of NZ_BSBO01000007.1, from coordinate 81,341 downwards.
AGGAAGACAGCCCTTTCTCACCATTTCAAATACTGTATCTCCGGCAATATATTCTTTTACAATTCTCTCTTTCTCTCTGTCAACATCCAGCATTTCAGGAATCGTTATTCCAATTTCCTTCAACCGCTTATAGTCCCTAATCTCCGCTTCCAGTTTATCGCCAAACCTATAATAGGAACACGGCTCATGATGAATCTGTTTTACCACTACTTCCTGTTTCCCGTCTGATGCCAGGTAGGAATATCCGCCTTTACCTTTTCCCAGAAGTTTGATCACTTCATATGTTTTTTCATTTACATCCAGTATTTTGTCCATACACTTTTGCTCTCCTTTTTAGGGGCCCATCCTGTCTAAATTTCCTTGATCAGAAACAGCTCCATCGGCTGTGCATAGGCAGGAATATCAATCACAAACCCTCCACAGTCTTTGTATCCAAGTTTCCGGTAAAAGTGCTGTGCCGTTTCGTCCACCTGTGTAGATGTAAGCAGCATGCCATATCCCTGCCGTTTCATATCCTGCTCCCAGTACTCCATCAGCTGTTTTCCATATCCTTTTCTCTGATATTCTTCTTCGATAAAAAGAAGCGTACAAAACGGCGTATTGTCCCAGAACAGATTATATCTTAAAAGTCCGGTCGGTTTATCGTTCAAGCATAGAATATAGGCCCTCTTTGTCTGCACTTTATATTCAAATTCCGATTCCGGCATATGCTGGTCAACACTAAACCAATATTCTTTATCGGAGTATTCCGCGTATCTGATTTTCACCATCCTTATCCCTCCTGCTTTCTGTTCCCGTTCTTATCAAACATATTCTTCAGCGCCCTTTCCGTCGGCCAGATCGGTTCCACCAGAAAAATCATCTGGATCACACAGAGAATCCCTCCGGCTGTTCCAATTGTATCTTCTGATTTTCCAATTACGAACAGCATGACAAGAATGGAAGGTAGCAGTAATATACTTCCGCAAATATACCAGAGTTTTCCAAAATAGTTGTGGGCAAATGTCCATGTATCTCTGTTTTTCATAGACCGCTTTGTACGATAGCCAAACGCCGCATTGATCTCTTTCGGCGCCTTTTTCTGAAAATATCTTCCAAACCCAATCATGGTAAGAGGTATCCACAGAGTCATCAGAAACATAAAAATCCAGAATCCCATACTGTCCCCTCCCTAGTTCAACTATATTTTTTTCTTTTTATTCAGTTTCAGCTTAATGTTTCTCTGTTTGGCAATACTTTGCAAAATCTTTGCAGCATAAGCACTTTTCTCTTTTATCGGGCGTTTCTCTGAACCATTCATCTGTTGAATCTGCTTCACCGCTTCACGAAGATCAGACAGACCCATCAGGTTCACTGCAAGGCAAAACATACTCTTTTTCCGCCCATCGTTATAATTTGTCAGCAAATACTCCAATATTTCTATTTTTTCTCTCTGCTCACAATGATACGCATGAATGCCGATTCTCTTAGCCTTATTCAAATCAGATTTCTGATTCCTATGAGTAATAAATGAGTCAAACGCTTCTATTTGTTCATATATTCCGCACGGATATTCTTTGCATTCAAAGCAGTATTCCAGACCGCCATGTTCCAGACTACACCTTGCAATTTTGCAGGACTGGTTTCCATTTCCGCAGCCGCCACAATGTCCTCCCAGGCGCATGGAACACAGTCCGCAATTCAGACCGCAAAGAGATAGTAGCTGATCCTTTCTTTCAAATCCCTTCATGATACACTTCCCCTTCAGCAATTTTCACACAGCCACCAGGCTTGCTTTTTCCATTCATAAGAAGGATGATATAATCCGGTTGGTTCATAAAATTCATCCCCGGTATATTGAAAGCCAAGTTTTCCAAGAACTTTTTGGGAGGCTTTGTTATCCGGATGATGTCCCGCAAACAATCTTTCCGCTCCAAGGCTGGTGCACGCATACTCCATCACTGCCGTCGCCGCTTCCGTTGCAAACCCCTGCCCCCAGAACTTTGGACGTAAATGGAAGCCAATTTCATATGTCTTTTCCTTATAGGGCCTCAAACCGCAGCATCCAATCAGTTCCTTCGATGCGAGCTCAAAGATCGGCCAATACTGAACATGGTAGATACTGTTACGTTCTATCTCACTCTTCAGGCGGTTTTCAATCTCCTCCAAACTGAATGTTCCGCTGGCACAAATAAATCAGGAAAAACTCTCTTTCCATTTTACATCCCCTTCTGTAAGCTGCCTGTTGGCATTCCCAGCTGCCACTATTTTTCATATATCTATGCTCAGATCGATCACAGTTGTTATTAAAATGATAGTTGTAATAAAGGGTCATCAAAACTGGCACTCGATCGTTTTCATCATTTCACAAAAACCGTTTCTTTCATAAAATCTCATGCCATCAGTATTTTGCGGGAAAACCTGCGTTCTGATAAAATCTGCTCCATGTTTTTTCCCATATTCCTTACTTGCATTCATGAGAAGCGTTCCGATCCCTTTATTTCTTTCACTCTCCAGCACGTCCAAGTCCTGTATGTATACGGCGGTCTGTGGTTTCAAACACGCCACCTCTTTTTGTTTCAGAATCATGAGATGAGAAAATCCAAGCACTTTTCCTGCTTCTTCTGCCACAAGAATATCCTGCTTCTCACTCTCAAAGATTCCCTGAAAAAATTCGTCGCTCCGATAACCCACAACAAAATGCTCTGGCTGATATTTTACACCGTCGGTCTCTAATTCCAGGTATAGCTTCCTTAACTGCTCCACATCCTTTTCATTTGCAATTCTGATCTGCATCACTTTCTTCCTCCCATTTTCTGAATCTGATCTATCCTCTTTAAAATCATAACGAGCGCTCTTTTTTCTCCGAAGACAGACGCCGATATGTTTCTATAATTACTTTTGCATTCTTTTCCAGTGAATCTTCTCCATTGAATTTCAGCACCGGACACCCTATCTGATTCAGCCATAACTCATGCTGGCTTTTGTTACAGGATGCCGCATTCCCGTCATAATTTGCTGCGTCATTCAGGAACTGTTGATGTTCCTCGTACATATCTCCGCCAGGCAGAATCCGGTCACCAAACTCTTTTTGTTCTCTTTCATGAATACGTTTTACACGGACTTTTGCATCTGCGGTCAGGTAAACTGCCAGAAGAAACATGGGATCGAAGTACTCATGAAAACTGCTCATGGAACCGGCCATAACAAATTCCTTCGCTTTTTGTACCGCTTCCATAAGATTACTGATTTTTTCCTCTTTTGAATACATGACCGAATATGGCTTTTCCGTATCATTCCGCCAAATATATTCATCAATATCCAGAAAAGCAATCTCCATTTTGTCAGCAACAAACTTGCCCAACGTTGTTTTTCCCGATCCTGCCGGGCCAAGAATAATCATTCCATGCATGATAATAATCCGCCTTTCAGTTCATCTATTTCTTCCCTTTCCCTTTAAAATCCGGCATACATCCAAACGCTACACCCAGGCATAACCCTAATGCCAGATTGTCGAATAACAGACCAAATGAAAGTCCAAGACAAAGTCCAATGGCGAGTTTATTATTCTCTTTATTATCATCGGATTTTTTATTCTTCACAGATTTTCCCTCCTTCACTTCTGCCACTGTTCCGCATCTTTTCTTCCAGTTCTATTTTTTATTATTCTTCCTGCTGTCCTTCTCTTTGGAAAGATAGATATCTTGTTCCCTGAAAAGAGAGCTTCCCCTGATCCCTTTCCACCAGCATTCCATATTCGCTTCCGCTGACCGAAAACTCCATCCTGTCTCCGCTCTCCACTTGAAAAGTGACGTAATAGATCGTGTTGGAAGCAACATGAGCGGTATGGTTTACATTTGCATGATGATGATAAGACACATCAGAACGTTTTGCGACCACAACAGCCGACACTGTCAGTCTAGGAGAGTTGTTATTTTTATTCCAGGTGCTAAGTCCTTTTACTGCCATGACAACAAATGATCCAATCACCAGAATAAAAACAATAGCAAACATGCCTTCAAATAATCCATATGCTGTATCAAATTCTGTATACATCTTCTTCCCTCTTTCTGTATAAATAAACTTTTCCCTGTTACCGTTTTCCCACCCACTCAAGGAGGAATTCATCTACATACTCATGCATAAACCTGTCCCGGTGCTCTGCAATTTCTTTTGCAGTCGAGGTATTCAAAAGCTCTTTTAAGCGAAAAAGCTTCTCATAAAAATGGTTTATGGTTGTTGAGATATGCTTTCTGTATTCGTCTCTTGTCATATTCAGAGACGGTTCTATCTCAGGATCATACATGGCTCTATTATGATTTCCGCCATAGGAAAAGGCACGTGCAATACCGATTGCCCCGATAGCATCAATTCTGTCTGCATCCTGCACACACTTTCCTTCCAAACTCTGTGGTGTCACGGAATTTCCCTCATAAGAAACATCTTCAATGATGGTACAGACATCAGAAATAATTCTGTCATCTATGCCACATTGTTTCATAAAAGAAACTGCGTTTTCCTTTCTTTCATAAGTATCGGGAGATATTTTTCTGTCATCTACATCATGCAAAAGTGCCGCAAGGCGGACAATAAAAAGATTCGCCTGCTCTTTCCTGGCAATTTCTTCTGCCAGTTTATAGACCCTAAACGAATGCCAGTAATCATGTCCACTGTAGTCATCAGCAAAATACTCTTTAATATACTGAATTGCTTTTTGAATCACAGCTTCTTCCATAAGCGGGCCTCCTTTTCCAATCAGCCTGTGTAGGCATCGCTGGCATCATTTTTGAAATTCTGTTTTTCAAGCCATTCCTTTTCTTCTTCCGTTTCCGGAATGTCAATTCTTTCGATCTTGAAGATCACCGGTCTTGTACCGTCGTTACAGCAGGCAATCATCATTCTGTCATCATTTGTCCAGTTGCGCATAATGGAGCCTCCCTGTAATGCGGTATACACATATCTGCTGATCGCATCCCATGCTTCACCACAAAATTTTCCGTTCATCAGATGATAGAAATCATCCTGTTCATTTGTTCTTTTTAAGACAAATGTATCCCCTTTCTTGAAAAACGGGCAAGGTCCTGATTTCGGATCAGCAAGATACTTCTCCTGATACTCAGGAAATACTTTTGTTTCTAATACTGTAATTTTACATTCATGCTGCATCGCTTTTATCTCCTGTTCTTTATAAATTTGGATTTCCTTTTCTGATTTATATTCACTATTATACCATCCATCATGCAGATAAACATCCTCTTTTTACAACAGAAAGCAAGAGAGCAGACCAGACTGTCCGCTCCCTTATAATGTTTCTATTCTTCTTTTTTTATGTTCTGTCCGGCCCACTGCTCTGCAGTGCGGAGCATCTGCTGTTCGGTTTTCTCCTGCCCGATTTGAAGCAGTACATATTCCTCCGGATTCAAGGCTTTCTCTTTTGACCCCAGATACGCAAAAGTCTGATCCATCACTTTTTGCGAACGCAGAACAAATCATTTCAACGCTTCCGCACCGTCCGGCGTCGGATAGACCGGAATCGGCTGCATCGTACTGTCAAGCCCTGTCACGATCGGGATCTCTTTCCCCACAGTCCTGCAGACTGCGTCAGCAACCGCCGCCCGTTTTTCCGGCTCACCACAGACCGTTGTGATCCCAATCAGATCACACTGCGGCTCTTTCAATAAGTAGGCAAGGCATATCGCATCATCGATATCTCCACCAATATCTGTATCCAGTAAATTTTTTTCCATTTTTTAATCTTCTCCTGTATTTTAATCATTGATACAAGAGTGTATTGAAATTCCCATGAGCCCCCTCCTTAAATATCATTTTTAATGCCCGGCAATGGTTCTGCCAAGCATGTAAACCCCAACCAGCATCTCTCCCACGGCTAATCCCAGGAGAATCCCGGAGAGAAAGTCTTTTATATCGGTTCCTCCCAACGTATAGGAACAGGCCTGCAGGGCAATTCCCATTACAATCAGCAGAATCCCATATAACAGCTTTTGCTGTTTCTCCAACTCCTGTGTCCGCCTTAGCAGATCCATAATCTGATCTTCATCATAGGAACGAACACTTTTCTCTTCTGCTTCTTCTCCATCCATCAGCTCCGCGACTGTGATTTCCAGTTCCTCGCATAAGCTTTTTACAACAGCATAATCCGGCATACATTTACCGGTCTCCCATTTTGAAATCGTTTTATTCGATACACCGATCTTCTCTGCCAGCTGCTCCTGCGTCAGATTTTTCTCTTTCCTTTTTCGTGCCAGAAATTTTCCTGTAGTAAGTTGATTCATCCGATCTACCTCCATTTTCTATCAATCTTAATGGAAGAATATCCTTTTTCCGCTCAAAACACGACCTCTTGTTTGGAGAATTTACGTGGAATTGCGGATTCTGATCGGACACCCGATCCTACTCCCAATCCCAGCGTTCTATTAATTATTATACCATCCGGTAAATATTCTGTCATTGATTTCCTTCCATCTGAACAGGAGAGAAACCAAAAAGAAAAACCGCCACTATGGTGTTCCCATACGGCGGCGTTTATGGTTTTAGATCAGGAATGCTCCAGTGAAATGCTGAAAAGCCAGTATGCTTAATATAATTCCAAGTTTCATCTGTCATACCTTCTCTGATCCAACTTTCCATTTACTATTTCACAAAGTATTTTTCTTCTATTTTATGATAATACCAAACAACGAAACCGATACCCACAGTACAAGTCAGCAGTAAAATTAAAATCGAAGAAATTGGTAAAATAAATTCCACAATTCCACCCACAAACATAGGTATAGAAAATACACACCACATCTTCCCTATTGCTCGATTATACGCTTTCACATCATTGATATCAGATTCAGAAATTGGGGAACCGGACCAAAGCCACATCGGTTTTTTTCTGTTCATTGCATAGATACCAATGATAATAAATAGTATTGCTGCTATCCACATTACAATTAAATACATAAGATTATCCATAACCATTCCTCCAATCTCCAATATTTAGTTTGATATTTTTAAATTTACAGAACTATTTTTATATATTATAACACCAGATTATTTTTTGTCACTTTATTTATCCGCTTTCCAGATAGAAGAGCAACATATTATGCATTTGTTCTTATGATCTCTTTTTACAAATGGTACTTGAAAGAACCATAATAACAAAAACGTCGACGCAAATGATTCCGATTGCAACATAGGCAAATTCTACAGGCAGCTTCTCTTCATACATGCCCATCACAAACAGGAGAACCGTGATCACTGCCATCCCACCTCCCATTGTTCTGCACAGTCTCTTCTCATAATATTTTGCTTTTTCCTCTTTTGTCGCTGTATTATATCCTGCAATCATCCAGCTTCCATGCCCGGAAAGCAGTGTAACCGATATTGCGAAAAGCACTATAATCAAAATCCAGATCAGCCAGTCAGGTCCCGAAGAAACATCTGATAATTTCATAAATTCTTCTCCCCGGAAAATGGAAACAAGTTTATTAATATTACAATGCCTTCAGTTTTCCATCTTCAAAATAATAAATATTTTCCCACTTATAGCCGAACATGGAATCCTGTTTTGCGATATGCGGCTCAAAAGTGAAGTATTCTTTATCAATCAGTTTCGTCTGATTACCTTTTTCTATGTATATCCGATCTTCACTTTTTTTCTCAATCGAGTGACCTAAATTTCCCAGAAAATCAAGGTTGATAAAGTGCGCTTGAGCAATCTTTCTGTTCATATGATAATATAGTTCTTCAAATGTTGTGGCATCGTTTACGAAGTCTATGAGTTCCTGATGAAGCATCTGCTCCAGAGCCAGACCTTTTCTCCATTCCTCATTTTGAACAGCATCCAATGATTCAATGACTTTGCCTTTTTCAATGATGATTGTTCTGGCATAGTCTCCCCAAATATGATTACGCTGAGGGCTCAGATCAATGGTCACTATATCATTCTCTTCTATATATTTGTCAGCCGTCTCATATTCTTTTCCTGAAACAGATTTTGTTGTTTCATCGCCCGAAAAAATGAATGCTCCAATATCCCAATACCAAAAAGAGTACGCACCCAGTTCCAGCATTTTCTCTTCACACATTTTCCTTACTTGCGTCAGCTTCATTCCAGGCGTTATGACGTTCTTGATATAATCCATTGTCTGTTTTGCAATGAACTGCACTTCTTGATTAGTCATACTGTACCTCCCGTAATATATGATTGACTCTATTCATAAGTAGTGATTATAGAAAAACTTATTTAAACCAAATTACATATTGGCCAAAATCAGCATCGCTATAAACGCAGTTAAGACGATTGCGCAACTGATGCTGACTATATTAATTATTTTTATCCAGTGTTTTGCTGACAGTTTCGAAATAAAGACTGCAATAATAATTCCGATCATTCCTCCCAGGGAATTTGCGATCACATCTGTAATATCCGTTGCTCCGACAGCAAAAAGGAATTGAATGATTTCATATAAAAGGCTTACTGCAACAACAGGTGCCATCTGCTTTATCAGGGGCTTTTCTTCCCAAAGCACATGCATCAATACGCCAAAAGGTATAAATGCCAACGCATTTTGAATAATTTCGCCGAAGTCCATTTTCCCGTTTATAATGACAGATTCGCCAAATGGAATTAAGTTTATATTTCTTATGTGCGGCAAATTTTCAAAGGAAAACTGTAACTTAAAAATGATGATCCATGTCAAAACAATTAAATAAAATATCAGCAGTCCCATAGTAAATTTTTTGGATTTCATTCTGATTCCACCTTTCTTTTTGTATTAAAAATAGCAAAAAGTATTTGGTTTCCCTTTAATGATTTCCAAATAATTTATGAAGATCCGCTCTCCATCATGTTTTTAACTGTGCAATCCCCTGTTCACCTGCAAGGCGGCTCTAACGATCCAGTTCTTCCTTTACTAATTTCAGAACGAAATCACCGAAATCCTCTGCCAACGTTTCAATGTGGATATATTCCACTCCATTATATTCCATCATCACAATACACGGTTCCCCTCCATCTCATCAAGATGATCAGGATCTGCGCCGAAAATCTCATTTCCATAGAAAGACAAGTAACCATATTTCGCATTAAAATCCCAAAACTGATTAGAAAATTTTACACCCAGCAGTTTTTCAGCATTTTGAATTTCTGCTGTCGTTTTTCCAGATGCAGTCGTATAAAATCTGCATTTTTAGCCAATTCCATTGCATTTTCATAGTTTTCCCAACTCATCCTTCTCTTCCTCCCCCTCATCTCATCTGACAGTCATTTTTTCTTTATTATATCACCCGCCATTCTTCCTGTCATATCCCTTACGTGAAAAAAGAGAGCAGATCCTGATTTGTCTGCTCTCCCTTTGCATCTATTTTCTCCTATTGTTCTCTATTGCATTCGCAATGGCGATCACCGCCGGGAATAATACGGCAGCTATCACCCAGACAATCCATCCTTCTTTCCAGCTTTCTGTCGGAAGACTAAATGACAGATAAATTGCTGTTGCGACCAACCAGTATACGGTTGTAATTACTGATTGGAAAGAACGATGCTCTTTCTTCGTTCTTGTGTAATCTCCTTCCTGAAGCAGTTTTTTAAAGCTTTCCCAAATAATCCCGACTGTGATGAAGAAAACAACACCAATTCCGGCGATTACAAATGAAATACAAAGCATCAAAGCCATAAGCAGGTCGTTGTCTTCATTAATAACTACACCGTCAAACAACGGGATCAAAGCCGTTACGCAAAGACATGCACCGATCATATTGCTTCTCACATAATCACTTTTAAAGTGGTCTCTACGTTCTTTTACCATCCCGGTCACGCCGTACTCTGTCTCAAATACTTCCTTTTCCAGATATTCGTACGGTGCCGTTTTGCTGCCGCTGTGTATGAATATTGCCACAGCAATTGCAACCATAACCAACATGACAATCATTCCGATACCGCCTGCTGTATTCTCCGATACATTCAGGCTGGCGTTTTCACTGGCAGCTCCTAACAGAAGGAGGCACACCGGTGAAAGAATACATAAAAATGTAGCCCCGGCAATCGTCTTTGAAGTTTCTGCTTTTACCGAAAGAAACGCATTGGCCTCTTCCATGGACACATTTCTTACTGATGTTTCTTCCATATCAGTAAGAATCGCCCCCGCCTCTTCGATCTCGTCTTTTAATAAGTAATCTGTAGTGACTCCAAAAAGTTTTGACAAACGTATCATTTTCTCCAGATCAGGGACCGACTGGGCACCTTCCCATTTTGAAACGGATTGTCTCGATACATTCATCTGTTCTGCCAGTTCTTCCTGTGACCATCCCGCCTTTTTACGAAGCCGGACCAATTTGTCTGCAAAAATCATATCTTATCCTCCCATGCATTATTTTTTATAGCCTGATTTTAGATTTTTTTGCAGTTGCATGCTACCAATCGGTGCTTTTCAATGTGTCAACTGGCAGTTGCATCTTCTGTAACCCCGCTTATTGCGTTTCTTTCATCTCTTCTTTTTAATTTGACCATGCACAACGACGAATCCTCGTGCCGATTCCCATTCCAATCAGAGAAACCATTGTACCTATTGGTATCATAATAAATTCCGGCAGATTGATTTTTTGAAACGTAATCATATTGGCCGCACTGAATGTCCCATATTCCGCAAGCATATACATCAGTCCAAATCCGAGGGCAATAAGCCATTTTTTCTGTCCCCAATAATCGTTCTTTCCGATGATCAGCGAAAGAATAAATGTAGTTACCGGGAGCAGTATCCACAGATACATAATACTGTACCCCAGCGCATCCGATCCGCTGCCGAACAACCAGAATGAAATCAGCGAAACCGCCCAGATCCCAAGATATACGCCAGCTAAAATTATCATTGACAGTTTCTTTCTGCTTTTTACGATGTTCGTGCTCTCTTCCTGATAATTCAGATAGTTTGACATCGGTTTTTCCTCCTTTCTAAAGAAAAACCCCACGTTTACAATACTTTTACTCTATAGAAATTGTATCATAAACGTGGGCGTGTTATCAATGATGGACTAACCTAAGTCTACACCGAAATGACCGTCCGTCCCGCATATCCACAAGGCCGGAAATCACCTGATAATCCCCCTATTTCCACGCTACCGGAATTGTGATAAAATGAAACCATAATAAAAAAGGGGCTGGATAGTGGAATTAACCATTCAAACTGGCGGACTTTAACGACACCGTTGCGTAAGAACTGAAATGGGATTTAACTGAGGTTGCAAAATTCAAGGGCAGCCGTTTAGAACGTGGAGGAGGGACATCAATATGGCAAACATAAAACGCAAATGCGTTCTGATAGTCGTGATGCTTTTAGCGCTTGTTTTAGGTGCATGTAATTGCAATACTGCGAAATCAGCTCCTTATTCAGAGGTAGTGGAAATTGATGGACAATCTCTGACTATCACATTGGATCAAAACAACTTATCTGCCGGAACAATTACTTCGGAAAACGGAACGTATACATTTGAGTATGGAGTTTCCGGAAATAGCATTGTTTTTACAGTTAACTACCCCGATGGATATGTATTTTCCCAAACAGAAATTAACGGAGGATTTGCCACGCCGGCAGAGTATAATTCGATTGAAAGAAAAAACAAAGGCTATATTGACCTGTTCTCCCTCAATTATAGTATCGAGGGGGTAATGGACAATGCACGAGGAACCAGTAATAACGGTTCACCATCCATACTTCTTGCATTAGCACTAATTGGCGTTGGAGCGTGGAACTTTTTTGGAGCAAGAAGCGTATGGTATCTCTTTCGTGGTTGGTGGTATAAAAACGCAGAACCTTCGGATCTGGCACTCATGTTGTACCGCCTAGCAGGAGTATTTTTAATCTTCGCAGGTATAATATGTGCAATTGCGTCATTTTAATAAGCGATCGTATGGCAAAGCACGTTGCAAATTTGCCATTTACATAGGCCGCAAAAATCTGTGTCGCGCGGTTCAGTTCAAGATACCAAAAATACCGTCCATACGCATTGAGCAAAAATTTATTATTTAAATACCAGTCAAAATGCATCCCTGTAATTGCAAATTGTATCGCTTTTTTATAGTCCTTTTTTCGCAAGTTTCTGATTTCTATTCTCAAAACTTTCCCCCGCTTATGTCTCAATTTTTAAGCCGTTTTCCTTATTATATATTCACTAGGTATCCTGTCATTTTCTTCTATAACATAACTTTTACCAGCCTAACTGAAATCGGTATGAAATCATTTTTCAATTTCTACGTTTTCATTTTCGGTTCCCGGATTTTTTTGAATAACTGTATAAAATAATGTTTTGTGTTCGACTATATTTTCTCCATAGGATTTCTCATAGCTGAACCGGGGAACCTGATGAAATTGTGAAACTGCAATATAATCTGAAACTGTAAATATTCCAAATAACACAACAGCGCATCCGGCAATGCATAATATTCGTGAGCTTCTTTTCAGCAACACGGGTTTTATTCTAAAATAAATTCCTGCAGTTAGTATCATTCCGCCAATTATCGCATAAATGCTTCCCCAACTACTTTCATTTGGAAAGACTGCAAAAGAAGATATCATAATAAATACCCCAAATGTCATGAGAAAAACGCTTATTATTTTTATTTTCTCTGTATTAAGCTCATTTTTACTGTATTCTGCCATTTTTATTGCAGTATCTTTTGTTTCCTGCTTCACTTTCTCACTTTTCCTTTCTCCGTCAATGATTTCAGGTATACTAACTTGATAGAACTCTGCTAATTCAACAAGTAAACTGATATCCGGCATATTGCTTCCGCTTTCCCTTAGTTAAAGATATGAACCCTCATTATCAGTCTACTTTTCCAATAAATCGGTAGTATATCTCTATTTCCTGTATTCTTTCGTTCTCCTCATTCGTTGTTGCTTCGTGAATGAGGATTTTTTCTATCATTGCGTTTAATAACGGTGCTGTCAGTTCCTTTGGTACGGAATACTCCTTGATTAACTCAATCCACTTTTCAGCACCTATCATATCCTGTTCCATTTTACTTAATTCTTCTCTTAGGTTGGTTATCTGCTGTTCCAGTTCTATCTGTTCCTTTTGATATTTCCCCGACAGCATAATGAAGTTTCGTTCTGTTATCTTCTCACAAGCTCTATCTTCATACATTTTCGCAAACAAACGGTCAATCTCATTTTGTCGGTTCTCGGCTTTCCTCAAGGCATTTGCCTTTTTCTTCTTTTCCCGTATTCGCTCTGCATTGCCGACTTTCTGTATTTTGTTCAACACCTTTTCTTCGTCCTGCTGTACTGCCTTAGCCCAATACTGCAATCGCTCCAATACAGCTTGATACAGCACATCATAGCGAATATAGTGCATAGAACAATAGCCTTTGCCAAACTGTCCGTAGAAACTGCAAGAATAATAACTATACGGTGTTTTATTCGCCTTATTTGTCGCAAACCTCATAGACCAGCCACAATCCGCACACTTGACAAGCCCTGCAAATATCGGCGTTGCCTTTTCCTTTGTCTGTCTACGCCTTGATTTTATCTGTTCCTGCACACGATAGAACACTTCCTTGTCAATAATCGGTTCATGCGTGTTTTCTACTCGAAACCATTCACTTTCGGGTTTTCGTACTTTCTTCTTGCTTTTGAAAGAAACGGTTGATTGTCGATTATGAACGCTGTTTCCTATATAGACTTCACTTTTTAATATTGCTTTAACATGAGCGATCGTCCACTCATAACGCTTGCTTTCGGGCTCTCCCTCAAAGATATGTGCAAAAGTACCATACCTTGTAAAATTCAGCCAAGACGCTGTCGGGACTTTTTCTTCTCGCAGTATCTTTGTGATTTTTGCACTACCGTAACCTTGATAGGCTAGAGAGAAGATTTTTTCAACAATCCATTTTGTTTCCTCATCAACCAACAGTTTCCCTTTGATGTCGGGGTGTTTCTTATATCCTAACGGAGCATAAGCCCCATAATACGCACCCTCTGCAAATTTTGTCTTAAAGGCTGATTTCACTTTACGGCTCGTATCTCTTGCCACCCATTCATTGATGATGTTCTTAAATGGTGCAATCTCACTTTCGCCCTTTTCGCTGTCTACACCGTCATCAATCGCTATGTAACGGACATTATGGCTGGGAAAATACAATTCTGTATATTGTCCTGTCATAATATAATTTCTGCCAAGTCGTGATAAGTCTTTTGTTACAACACAGTTGATTTTTCCTACCTCTATATCCTCAATCATTCTTTGAAAACTCGGTCTGTCAAAATTTGTTCCCGACCAGCCGTCATCAATATATTCATCAATGACATTCAAATGATGTTCTTTTGCATATAGACGCAACATACTTCTTTGTGTGGTAATGCTGGAACTTTCGCCCTGTAATTCATCATCTCGGCTTAACCTAAGATAAAGTGCAGTATTGTAAATCTGTTGTTTCATTGCCAGTTATCCTCCTTTATAACTAACCCGTGTTTACAATACCTGCTTGCAAGTAAAGTATAACACGGGTACTTTTTGCCATTCAATCTATTTCTTACAACTGCACTGATTTTATGCGATTGTCTGCTTTGCTTTTTCCAGCATGACATCAGTTAAAAGTTCTTCCATTGTCTTTCCCTTTTCGGAAAAATGCTCTTTTACTACAATCTTTGTCTTTCCTCTGTTGCCAATGCCACACTTGCCATTTTTCTTTTGAATTGTTTTTACAGCATTATCAATAACACATACCCCCCTTTCTGTAAAAATCTTATGTAAGCAATTCAACGGCTTTTGTCATAGCCCACAGGAGTTCCACCTCTGCATAGTTCTTATGTAGCCGTACCCATTGCGTGCGACGCTCTTAACGCTCAAGCTGTGGCTGTACGGGAGTATCATTATCAGACAGAACAGGTCATGGCGATAAAAGAGGACAAGTCTTTTACAGGAACACAAATAAGTTGTCGCTCGCTTTTGCAGGGAAAAGGTCATGGCGTATCTGTTTCAACAGCTTGCTGTCTGTCAAACGTATTGAATTGCTTTATTCAGTTGTCAAAGAACATGAAAGAAGAAAATCGTCTTTCCTATATACCGCGTTGGAAAAGAGCCGAAGCGTAACCAATATTCAAAACTTTTTTCTTTTCCTGTACCATATAGGGAAAGAAAGTGTCATTCTGCTAAGTTGCTGATGAAAAAATTTCTTTTCACACCCTAACTACCCATGCAACACCGTTATTGCCAACTATGGAATGAAAGATTTTCTTTGCTCCATATAGGGAACAGCAACTGCCAAATGTTAAGTTGAGAATGAAAAGATTTTTTAGATTTTCTCGACTTCCACTCCATATAGGGAATAAACACCTTGTTTTGTTGCAGATTTCTAAAATCTTCTTTCACTCCATATAGGGACAGCAACCCTCGATTTAATGAGTAGTTTTGAAAAAAAGTTAGATTTCCTTTTCTTGCACCATATCTGCACGCTAGTTAATGTTTTGTTGCAGATTTTTCAAAGAAATTAAAAAATACCGTCATTCTCTTGTGGAATAGCGGTAAAAAAAACAGTTAATCTATTAAAGATTAACTGTCTATGTATATTTACGTATTATAAGTAGTTATTTAAACTACCAGTTGGAAATATACCTGTATTTGTGTATATATGTTGGAGTAGTAATTTACTTTGCTTTTTTGTGTAATACATTAAGTCTACTGAAAATTTTTCATTATTTTTCATTAAAATAACTATTTCCAAATCAATTCCAAGTGCACCATCTTTACAATGTGTATACTCTATATTTTTTTGTAACAATTCAAAAGAAAAACCATATTTGTTGATGTTTTTCACATTCAATGTCTTCTCTTTCTTTTGCATTTTACCATTTTCATGTTCTTTGAAAATTTGACTAATAGTAATTATATCTGTATTATATTTTATCCAAGTATTAGGAAAAATTTTTAGTACTTTGTATAAGATTAGAATTATCAGCCCACTACTAAATATGCAAAGCAATTCGGCTCCCTTCGTATAATTTATAATACCATAAATTCCATATAGCATAATAAACATTCCAACACATAATCCCAGTACTGAAAGCTTAAGATATCCTTTAGCATATATTTTTTTCATATATATCTCCTTTGTATTTGAAATTTTTATTATTATAACATACAAAATGTAAATTGTCTTTCGAATAAATAGGGAATATAGCAATCTGACTTCATCTAAACAACACTTTATATTTAAGGTAAAAAATGAATTAAACATCAACGCTATTTGGAACAGCAATATCTATGCGTTCTTCTATGGTTGATTTTTCTAACTGCAATAAATGTTTATGCTTGTCTTTGAGTTCTGCCTGCTCAATCATATCTTTCAGTATCGTTGTATGATTTTCTTTGTCCAATGCCTGTACCATTTTTATCGTTGGTGCAACCTGTCTTTGTAACCAATGCAATGCTTTCTGCAACGTGTAAGGTTCTGGCTTTGTAGTTAATCGTATCGGTTCTCTGTTTTCCCCTACAAACCACGCCCAATCATCATTTGTTTTCCATTGACTTTTTGGCTTGTCGTCCTCTCTGTCAACAAAGCGGACATAATGATTGATGATAGAGAAAGCGGTGCGTTCAGCGTCCCGATAGGTCAGTAAATCTACAACTGCATAATAGGCTCGTTCATTTTTCATGCGTATTTCAAAACGGTTCTTAATCTCCGTATCTTCAACTTCTATGCAATTCTTGACATGCTGCTCATAATTCTTCTGATAAGCACACATATATAATTCACTGCTTGTTGAACCGAGATATAAGGTTTCGCCTGTGTTCTTTGGTAGATCGTTACCACATTTTTCCGTACCGCTGTAATCTTTCTGCTTACGGAAGTAGGAGATACATTCGCCAGCCTTGTATTTTTCCTTTAATTTTGGAATATCTAATATTCCTGCTTTATCATTGATTGCTAAATCAAGACGTTTCATCTTACCACCTGCCGTTAAACAATCAAGCATGAAATCATACCATGAACGTTCTTGTGCCAATAGATAACTTTCCATTTGACGACAACCTCTGCCTTTCAGTTCCAATAAAACACCTAAATGCTCTTGCATGGAACACATGATATTGATGTCGCCTAAAACATATTTACTTTCATATCCGTATTTTCCAAAATCTTCATAAAGCATATAATCGGCTTTTAGTTGTAATACATCACGGATAATTGCCAATGCGTCCGTAGTAGGAAAGCGGACACGAAAGTAATCAATCAACAGGAATAGTGGTTCTTGTGGATTGAAACGCTCAATCTGTTTTTCTATGACTTCTTTTAATTCATCATTCAATGGCTGTTTTCCTTTTTCAATGCGGTTGTAATATTCACGGCTGATACCACAAGCAACGGCAAGCCTTGTTTGTGGTACTCCGTATTCCTCACGCTTTTGTCTTAATTCTTCAATAAATTTTTTATCATTCATTTTTAAATTCCTCCAATCAAAAAAGGCAACCACCATTTACTGATAATTGCCTGTTAATAAAAATCTGTATAGAAAAAGCAGTCAATCCTAAGACTAACTGCTTGTGCGTACGGATATGAAGTTGTTTACCTTTATTGCAAGCTCTCATAAATCAGAAACACACCTGATAAAAACGTCAAAAAAGTTACAATTTCTATACGAAAATCAAAACACTTAAAAACCTCTTTTCCATACTTTTCATTCTTAAATACAAATATTTCTTTTCCAATTTTTCTTTTTCCTAGTGATAAAAGGATACAACCGTGTGCCGTATAATACTTTTTATTCTTAATTTTTATAATATAAGCGTGCTTTTTTACAAAAACTCCACCAACTGTATACCCAGCGTTTTGGTCTACAATACCTATTATTTTTCCTTTACATTTTTCGCCAGTAAAAACAACTCTATATTTTAGATACAACAAGTATAAACTGACAATAATGATAATAATTCCTAAAATCAACATTTAAGTTTATCCTCTCTTATAACAACTTCTAATTTTTTGTTTTTTTCATATCCACATTATAACATTCTCATATCAGCACCACAATAAAAATAATTAAGCACCAATAATCTTATTGAACATCTCCAACCGTAAATCTTTCACACCATCAGCGTTGAACACTGAGCTACAGCAATTAAGGCAACTACTACTGTATATTGATAATTGCCAATACTTACATTTCTGCAAAAGAAAAAGACAATCAACTTCTTGTTTGAAATCAACTGTCTGTCCTATGTCTTATTCAATTTTTCCAAGTGATAATGGCATAATTTATATCACACCATGTAAAATGCGGTTTCGCCTTGTAAATACAGCGTTTTCCGCTTGTTAATGTATATTGACTCTTGTTTTTTGTGCCCCCCTTGTTAGATAACGGGGGCTTATAAGGCTCGCTAAAGCTCGCCCAACCGCCAAAGTGAACCAGCCACAGCGACGGAAAGTCTGGGGACTTCCGCCACCGTGTCTGGATCACTCTGTCGGTTTGTGAGATTTTAAATCTATTTACTGCATAAACTGTAAGTTGTAGATTAGTCCCACACGATTTCCAAACAATTAAAGTTTTCTGGAATTGGTGGTACACACGAATAATTATTTAATTCAGACACCTTTATTGTGATTACTCCGTCAGAGCATAGCCATTCGCAATTTACTAATTTTTCTAATTCCGTAGGTAAAATGGTTGTGCAAATCACGATTGTATCTCCTGCAAGAGCTAATTCTTCTGCCCCATTGTTTTCTCCGATTTCTGTATCATCGTGCAGAGCAACACGCACCCACGCTATGTTAGGCATTAACTCAATCTTTTGTAGCATATCCCATATTTCAGAAAGCGTCGGTCGCCCAAATCCCCATTGGTTCGGAGCAATAGAATCTTCCTCTGTATTTCCATTGAAAAATTCATCAAGCGTTAGTAATGGCAAACATTCTTCATTTTCTTCCAATAATTTTTTGAATGTATTCAACTCTATCATAGTCACAATTCTCCTCAAATTCAAATTTATCTATAAAGCATTGTTACAAAATTTAATAGTCATAATTTTAAAATTCACTATGAAACTCCTATTTTAACATGCTCTACAAACCGCTTTCTTTCAAAAAGTCTTCTTTATTTATAACCCGTTTATAAAATTCTTGCTTTATTTCTTTTCTTAAAATTCTATTTTGAATTTTTCTCATATTATTAAAATCCAATGTAAACTCTTCAAAAATTTCTTGCAAAGAATTTATGATTTTTTCTGCTTCTTCAATATCAATTATGGCAAATACAATATTTTCTCCATTTTTTGTTGCTATTGATAATTTTTCAAATGATGAATATAAAGATTTGCGTTCTTCTATCAAATCCAAAACTAATTTTCTTGGTATATAAACTTCATCAGCATAAATCCATTTAGAGGAATAATATATTTCAATCTTTCCAGATTTCTTCTCGTCAATAACGACTTTTGAAAACGATTCATTATTAATTCGATTTTTCAATTCTCTGAAAGATAAATATTTTTTTACTACTGTCATACACCTAAAACTTTTAGGTATTAATAGTTTATATAAAAGGTAAAGGAAACAAATAAGCACAACAATGAAAAAAAATGCGACTCCAAAATCTCTTTGTAATTTATCTGTTCCCATAATACTTTTTTGCAATGAGATTGCAAAAATTATAGTACACATAAATATAATTATTGCTAATATAATTCTTTTAAATGTCCATATTCTTTTAATCATTTTCTTCTCCAAACTTTTTAATAAATTCTAATTTATATGTTTCTCTGTATCTACATTATACCATTTTCCAATACCTGCAACAATGCTTCAAAATCTTAAGATTACTATTTTTTCTGCTTTTGAAAAGCTACTTATCCGTCCATAATTTGTAAAGGGTGCTTAGCATTGCTTACGCAACAAGCCCTTGACAAATCATAGCCCGATAAGTTTAGGATAATCAAGCAGAGATGAAATAGTCCGTTGTTTCAAGACAACGAAAAAGAGATACCAACACACTTATGTAGTATCTCTGGTTTAGTGACAATATTTTTTTATTCGCAAGCAGGTAAACACAGGTTATTCCTTAATATCCTTTTGTTTGGGAAACTCCTGTTTCCCATCTGGATACTGTTCTGCTGGATACATTTAAAGCTTCTGCCAGCACTTCTTGCGTTATGTTCTTTTCTTTACGCAATGTTTTCAAAAACTGACCTGTTTTTTTCTGATCCATTCACCATACCTCCTTGAGTAACAGAGTATGTCAAAAGTCCGATTATTTACACGACACAAAGTGAGAAAATGCCGTATTTTCAACCCGACACGCTTGTCTGGATGTCTCAAATCCGTTTTCTATAGAATATCTTTCCTATTGTATTTTATATAGGCTGCAGCAATCCCGCATGCTCCATAGAGCATTCCAAGCACTACCATTACTCCGTCCAGGCTTATATTTGTTACAATTTCTGTACCTTCTGCGTAACCGTACGGAGAAATATACTTCAGAAATTCAGCGGATTCAGATATATTTGCAATAATATTAAGAAAATAAAGTATAATCGCAAGTCCAAGACCGACTCCCAGACTTCCTTTCCGCAGAAAGGCTGAAATACCGAAACATATGGAAGCAATCTCTATCTGCAATAGAGCATAGGCCAGATGAAGCAGGAGAATCTCTTTCCAGGGAATATCTTCCCCCACCGCATAAATGGAGATTATTGAGATGAGCAGTACAAAGGCATTGAGGACCATAATCTGAAAAAATAACGCCGCAAGTTTTCCGCTCATGATTCGTCTCCGGCTGACCGGGTGGGTCAGAAGGAATTCTGCCGTATGCCCTTTTTCTTCTTTAGACAGCATTGAGATCCCGCACATGGCGGCATACAAAGCTCCTCCAAGTCCAAGGATATTTCCACATTCAATAGCGTAGAAACCGGTCAAGGTACCAAAGCTTACCTGATCCATGCCAAAGGCAGCACTGAAATTCCCCATGGTCGAAAAAACGTCACTGATCTGATCCATTTCCCCCTTCATCTCTGGAAATAAAAAAACACATACCGCAAAAAGAAATGCGATGGATACAGTCCATATAATCAGAGCTGTCCGGCCCTGACGCAGTTCATGTCTGAAGATTGTCATACCTGTTCCTCTCCTTCCGTATAATAATGAAGAAAAATCTCTTCCAGATCCGGTTCGGATATGCTAAGATCCATAATTCGCTGCCGGCTAAGTCTGTCCAGAAGCAGATTGATATCACCACCGTACAGAAAACTGGTGGAGTCATCAGCCTTCTGCAGATCCCGTACATCCGGCAGACCGGAAGGGTCAAAATTTCCCCGGACAGAAATCCGTTTTGCGTTTGTACGTGCCAGTTCCTCCACACTTCCGGAAGCTATAATTCTGCCCTCCCGTATAATCGCAGCCCGGCCGCAAAAGCGCTGGACTTCGGAGAGGATATGTGAGGAAAGGAATACTGTCATGCCCTTCTTGTTTCTTTCCTTCAGTATTTCAAAGAATTCCCGCTGCATCAGAGGATCCAGCCCTCCGGTTGGTTCATCCAGAATGCAGAGTCTTGGATCATGCTGCAGGGCACAGATAACAGCCAGTTTCTTCCTGTTTCCAAACGAAAGCTCGCCGATCCGTCGAGAAGGATCCAGCTGCAGACGCTCGCACAGATCAGCGGATACTTTCCGGCAGTCTTTCCGGTGCAGCTCCGCCGAAAGGCGGATCAGATCCCGGCCTCGCATATCTGGATAGAAAACCGCTTCTGAGGGAAGATAACCGATCTCAGACAGAATCTGTTCTTTTTCTTTGGAAATATCCTTTTCCAGTACCCATGCGCTGCCATGAGTTTTCTGTATCAGTCCCATCAGAACACGGATCGTCGTACTTTTTCCGGCTCCATTTGGACCAATAAATCCAAAGAATTCACCCTCACATACCTCCAGATCAAGATCAACAATTCCCCGGGACCTTCCATAATATTTCGTAAGCCCCTCTGTTCGTATTGCGTTCATCATTTAACCCTTCTTTCTCAGATATATCTTTTTCCAGAATGCAATCATTTCCCGGAAGTCCGCTTCTATTTTTTCGATGTCCTCTTCTGTCTGCAGAGAACCCTTCTTCTGTAGTTCCCACAGATATCCCTCTGAGACAAGATACATTTCCCTGAGAATTCTCTCAGGCTCCACGCCCTCAACAAACTGATCCGGCTCCAGATTAGCCCACGACGGGGCAGCTTTCATAGAAATCAATCTGGCATAGCTCTTCTCGATTTCCGTTTGAATAGAAGGATCGGTTTCATAAAAGGCACGGATCACAAAGTTCCCCATAAAGGGATATTTTTTCATAATATGCATTTTTGCCCTCAATCCCCGTTCCATCATTTCAAACAGATCTCTGCGGTCATAACATCCATAAGCCGTCATTGTAGAAATAGAAATTCTGCCGCAGGTCGTCCAGAGAAACATATAAAATTTTTTCTTATTTTGAAAATAGTGAAAAAGAAGCGACTTACTGATTCCTGCTGCATCAGCGACCTCCTGCATCGGACTCTTTTTATAACTGTTCTGTGAGAATACCCGATAGCCGGCATTGATAATTGCCTGTTGCTTTTCCTTTGGCAGACTATAAAACTTTTCGTTCATGAATCCTCCTTTTGACCAACTTGGTTAATTTTTATTATATATAGTTGACCATTTTTGAGAAGACCTTATTCTGTATTTTTTTCTAAAATATAAAAGATACCATCCTCTACGCATACAAAAAAGAGCAGAACATTACCTGTCCACTCTCTTCTAAACTGCGTCTTAAGATCCACTCCTTCAAATTACAGCCACCTCTATATTCAAGATTTCTTTTTGCCATCTGTTATCCGTGTTTCCTTTTTGCTCTTTCTTTCTCTAATATTGTAATCGCAAATATCGCTATGGAAAATCCAAGAATGCAGATTGCTGTTCCGCTAAATGAAATAGCAGAATTTATAAATCCCGTAATCCCATTTACCACAGATAAAATAATTAAACCTATACATATTGCTAATGCCGCCTTCGATATTGTTGTATAATTCTTCATTTCCATCACCTTTCAATTAGCAAACTAACTCTCGCACAAAAATCTTAGTTCTTAACAGACACTATTCTTTACTCTGTATCACCTATATTTATCCTTGGTAAAAGTAATAGTAAAACATTAATACAACCAGTGCCATTATAAAAGGAACAATAATTATCAGCCAATACGAAAAATGCTTCTTTTCAGCTTCATTAATTGTATATTTGTACTCATCTTCCGTGACTTCCGATTTTAATTTTTGTAACTCAATATTCGTCAACCAAAAGTTGCGTATAATCCACTCCTTTTCCAAATACTTTACATGCCTTATTACTTCCCACCATATCACACCCAAGTGCGAAAACCGCACTTATTTGTGATATGGTACTCCATTGATAATCCGATATCCTCTGTATATCTGTTCCAGCAGTACCACCCGCATGAGCTGATGCGGGAATGTCATCTTTGAAAAACTTAATGCATAGTCTGAGCGTCTCAGAACGTCTTTTCCCAGTCCGATAGAGCCTCCGATCACAAAGGCGATGCTGCTGGTTCCCTGTATCCCGAGCTGTTCGATCTTTTTTGCAAATTCTTCCGATGTCAGCATTTTCCCTGCGATTTCCAGCGTAATCACATACATATCGTCCCGAATGTACTTTAAGATCCGCTCCCCTTCTTTATCACGGATGCTTTCTTCCACCGCTTCACTGGCCTGATCCGGTGTCTTCTCGTCGGCCACTTCAACGATCTCCAGCTTGCAGTATCGCGAAAGCCGCTTACTGTATTCTGCGATGGCATCTTTCAGATATTTCTCTTTGATTTTTCCTACAGTAATCAGTGTTATTTTCACCTTGTTCTCCTTTTTCTCTTTTACTCCAATGCTCCATTTACGGAACGATGTATTTCAATACCGGAATCTTTTTCAAAATCAGTACCAGTACCACACAGATTCCATAGATCACAAACGGCATAACAAGCCGCCACCACCCGGACTCCATGCTGAGGCCCGTCGCATCCTGGAGGATACGGAAAACGATCATATGCATCAGATAGACACCAAATCCGGTTCCGGCAAGAGTGGTGACAATCCGGCGGATCTTCGGAGTATTTTCCAGCTTGTCCCATGGTCCGTACTTCGCTGCCACAAAGACTCCGACTGCCAGAAAGACCGCCGGAAATTTCATGTATCCCCAGAAAGTCTGATCCAGTCCGGCGCTTTCTGATGATCCAAGAATCGTACTTCCAAACCGGATTCCTGCCCCTGCAAGGCCAAGGATATAGAAAAGAATTCTTGTCTTTCGTGTCATGTCAGTCGTTGCAAGCAGATACCCTAGAATGACATACAGAATATATCCGCCTGCCACAGGGATCTGTATTGATCCGTTCATCGGGATCTGAAACACAATACAGCAGACCGGGTAAACAGAATAAACCAAAAACGCCAACCCCGCCATATAAAGCAGAATATGCTTGTAATCTTTCAAAAGCGACAGTACCGGCATGGAAAGGTAAACCATAAACAGCGGAATGAAAAACCAGTACACATTCTCGGCTGTTGTATTGGTAAACAGGCTGACGATACTGGACAAACCCGGCTCGAATTCCATCTGTTGAAACTGGATTTTGTATGCCAGACTGATCAGCGTCCATGCGGCAAATGGAATCCCTGTCTTCAAAAACCTCTTTTTGAAGAAGACTCTGGTCAGATATTTATCCCGGTAGTCCAGAAGCGTCGCTCCGGATATCATAAAATAGACCGGAACCGCCCAGTATGCAATCGTTTCAATCACCATGCTCTGTCTCCATGCGGCTGTATCGGAATACTGGTGCGCAATCCCGTTGCAATGCATAAAAATCACGCACAGACATGCAAGTATATTTAAAATATCAATATACAATAATCGTTTTTTCTGTTGTGTTTTCCCCATTCCTTTTTCCTCCGTCCGGAATCAGACTCTGTACACGTAAAGCTCATGCAGTGCTCTCGTAGCGCAGATGTACTCTGCCTGTCTGGTCAGGCCCGTCTGCTCCTTACAAGCCGCAGTAAATACCTGGTCAAATTCCAGACCTTTGGCCATGTAAAACGTTGTAACCGTCAGACCGCGTCCGAATCTGGAGCTGTCCCGGTCAATATAATGAACCTGATCTGTCTTTTCCCGGATGTTCTCATAAATCTCTTTTGCTTCCTGTTCTGTCATGGTAAGCACCGCCGCTGTCTCATAGCCGTCCGGTCCGGTTTTTACCTGTTTCAAAATCTGAGAGGTACGTTCTTCCCCGGATGAGAACTCTGCTTCTTCCACCGCCTTTCCATGCCGGTCCAGAAGATCTGTCTCTTTGATGCCGCCGAGTGTTTCTGCATATCTGGCAATCTCCACGGTATTGCGGTAGCTTTTGTTCATCTCGATCTTTCTGAAGTGTTTTCCCAGGATCTGCGGAAGAAATTGTGTCACATCATTTTGCTCTTCCTCCATCGTCTGCGCCCGGTCTCCCAAAATCGTCATCGGACAGGAAAATAGAAGGGAGAGAATCGTATACTGCAGGTAGGAATAGTCCTGCATTTCATCCACTACCAGATGCCGGATCTGGTCCTGTCTTCCGGCCCCTTCAAGTCGGTATTTTAAATACAGCACCGGATAGACATCCTCATAAGAAAGATATCTTCTGTCATACGGGACATCCGGAAGCAGAGGAAGTCCCTGTTCTTCCAGAAACCAGTTATAGATCTTATAGACATCCACTGTCGTATACATGGCATTAAACTTCGTCCGCAGCTTCTCCACCTCTTCTTCCGACAGTTCCGTACTGTATCTGGTTTCGTATTCATCTACAAAATATTCCATGATTGCTCCCATCCTCGCAAGGACAGGAACTTCCTGGAATTTGAAATAAAAGAGACGGATCATCTCTTCCTCTGTCTTTTCCAGACCACGGAAATGAACACCCTTCAGATTGACAAGCCATTCTTCCAGCTGTGCCAGAAATCCTTCCATCGCTCCAATACAGTCTCTGGACTGCTTCCACTGACAGCGTTTCCAGTCTGCTTCATCCATTCCTGCAAGCCGGTGCTCGATCTGATGATACCGGTCTTCACAGTCCGGAACAATCTTTTTCAGCTCCCGGTACGCAAACAGATCCAGACTCATTTCCCGGATATTCTCTTCTCCGAGTTCCGGAAGGATATGGGAAATGTAATCGGAAAATACACTGTTCGGTGAAAGCACCAGTATACTTGACGATTTCAGGTGCTTCCGGTCATGGTATAAAAGATAGGCGATCCGGTGGAGAGCCACCGACGTTTTCCCGCTGCCGGCTGCTCCCTGAATCACCAGGATCTTATCGTTGGTATTCCGGATAATCGCATTCTGCTCTTTCTGAATCGTCCGGACAATATTTTTCAGCTGTACATCGCTGTTTGTTCCAAGCTCCTGCTTTAGAATCTCATCATCGATTTTGACATCGCTTTCAAATCCATAGACCAGTTTTCCTCTTCGGATCTTATACTGCCACTTGGATGTGATTTCTCCCTCCAGCTTTCCTGCCGGTGCTTCGTAAAAGGCCGGTCCTTTATCATAATCATAAAACAGGCCGCTTACCGGAGCTCTCCAATCATAAATCAACGGAACTTTTCCTGCTTCTTCTGCAAAATTCCCGATTCCGATGTAAAATACTTCCGGCTCGTCGTCTCCGTCATAGCAGAAATCCACTCTGCCGAAAAAAGGAGAATCCAACATTTTTTCGTATCTCGCCTTCAGACGCAGAGAATCCTGATTCGCATTGACACGCTGAAGAAGAGCCTGCTGATTATCATAATCTTCGTAGCCATACTGGTCCATCTCTGTATAATTTTCCCAGTAATATTCATGCATGCTCTCGATGTCTTTCTGCCCGGCTGTAATCTCCTCGTCCATCTGTGCAATTTTCTTTGTCAGTTTTTCTATGATTTCATCTAAAAAGTTCATGCTTTCCAATGTTGTTTCCTTCTTTGCTGTCACGTTTCCTACCCCATTTACTAATTTCAGTCTCTAGTCTGCCTTCCCTTTTATTTTTTCTTTTAAACCATCATAAAACTGTTCTGAAAGCGGAACCGGCACTCCAAGCTCTTTTGCCGTCTTAATCAGGTATCCTCCGAATGTCTCAAATTCGGATGGGCGCCCCGCTTCCACATCCCGCTTCAGGGAACTGGTAGATCCTTCATTCAGCCCCAGAAATCTCGTATATTCTTCATCAATATAATGTTCCCTGATGTGGACTCCGGCTGCTTCTGCCACAGCCAGTGCCTCCTCAAGTAATGTATGAAATTCTCTTCTTCTGTCTTCGTGGTCACGGATATTCTCCACAGTTTCCAGATAATACGCCGTAATGACGTTGTAAGCACAATTAAAAATATACTTCTCCCACACCGCCTGTCTGACATCCTCATATACTTCGCAGTCGATTCCTGCCGTCCGGAGAACTCTGAAAACCTCCTGCGCTGCTTCCTTCTCCTGCGGATCAGACGCTCCAAGGATAATTTTTGTATATTGTCCAAGCTGTGTGATGGAATAATCTTTATTTGCGGCGGCAGTCGTGTAGATTACGGAATCTACGACCAGTCCTTTTCCCAGATACTCCCGCACCCTCTGTGCGGTGTCCGCGCCGTTCATCACAGGCACAATGATCGTATGTTCATCCACACAGGAAGCAAGAGTGCTGCATACTTCCTCCAGCGCATAGGTCTTGACACAGAGAAAAATCAGATCCTGTACCGCTCCTGCTTCTGACGCGCTCTCCAGGACGGCTGCGGCTCTGGTTACCATTTCCCCGTTATAATCACTGTGAAGCACTACTCCATGCTCTCTGAGAGCCTCTCCACGTTTTCCTCTTGCAATCAGTGTCAGGTTACTATATTTCTGTCCGGTCATCCCGGCGAGGTATCCGCCTACGCCTCCAATACCGACGATCATCATCTTTTTTTCTTCCATCATTCAAGCCACCTCTTGTATTATATGTATCTTACTATTATACCCTATTTTCTTTCTCTTTCCAAGAAAAAAGGCCGAAACTTCCGGTCCTTTGCAGAGTAACAAAAAAGACACGGAAGTTTGCAGCTGTCCTCCAAGCTTTCGTGTCTCCTTTTACATCTCATTCTGTTTTTCCTGCTACAGTGCCTCCAGATAAATCCGGCGTACCTCTTCCTCGGTAAATACTTTCGGATGATTCTGAATGCTGGCTGCGGAAACTTTAAATGCATTTTTAGTCATCCATTCCACGTCTTCCGCAAGCACTCCTTCTCTGGAAAGGGTCGTGCGAAGATCGAGGCAATCCAGAAGATGTTCAATCACACTCACACAGTCATTCTCGTTTGTTCCTCCCAGGCATTTGGAAATCACTGCAAATTTCTCCGGCGCCGCATCGATTGTCCTGCGGTAAATGACAGGAGTCAGAGCAGCAAGTCCTCTTCCATGGGTGATATTGCGCATACCGCTTGCCGGATGTTCCAGGCCATGCGGTGCTGTTACTCCTGCCTGATGAATCACCATGCCTCCATAGGTACTTGCAAGAGAAACCGCGCTCCATGCATCCATATTCATTTTGGACGGTTCTGTCATCCCCTGCTTTTTCTCCTCGTAAATTGTCAGCAGGTTATTCCCGATCAGTCGGATACCTTCCAGTGCAGTAATTTCCGTGATCGGGTCACAGATCTTGCTCAGATAAGCTTCCATACAATGGCAGAGTGCATCAAATCCGACGGATGCCAGAACAGAAGCCGGCATTGTCGTCATCAGTTCCGGATCAATGATGGATGCCTTTGCAATAACCGCGTTATCCCGAAGAGACTTCTTGTCTTTTGTCTCATCCTCTGTCAGAACCGCAAAGCAGTTTCCTTCGCTTCCGGTTCCGCATGTCGTCGGAACAAGAATCAGCGGAAGGGCTTTCTCTCCTTTTTTTATCCCGTAAATATAGTCAAAAATATTTCCTTCATTGCAGGCGGCAAATGCCACTGCCTTACTGCAGTCCATAATGCTTCCGCCTCCCAGGCCGACGATCACATCACAACCTTCTTCTTTCGCAACAGCTGCACCCTTCATGGCTGTAGAGGCAAGGGGATTTGGCTCCGCCTTGTCAAAGATCACGACTTCCAGGCCCTCTTTTTCCAGAAGCGCCTTTGCCCGGTCAAGAAGCCCGGTTCGCTTTGTACTGTTCTGTCCTGTAACAATCATTGCCTTGCGCCCGTATTTTGCAGTCTCCTTTCCCAGCTCTTCTGTCTTTCCGGCACCAAAAATCAGATTGACCGGAAGATAATGGTTAAATTGTGTCAGCATCTCGTTTCCTCCTGTTTTCCGCGCAGAAGATAAAATGGGACCGCAGATTCATATCTACAGCCCCATTGCTATCTTCGCTTCTCTATTTCTGTCGGTTTTATTTGTCTTTTAAGTATTCGTGGATACCTTTTGCTCCGGCTTTTCCTGCACCCATGGCAAGGATAACCGTTGCCGCACCTGTTACAGCATCTCCACCGGCATAAACACCTTCTTTAGATGTCTTACCGAACTCTTCGTCTGCAACGATGCACTGCCACTTGTTGACTTCCAGGCCTTCTGTTGTAGAAGAAATCAGCGGGTTCGGGGAAGTTCCAAGAGACATGATGACAGTATCAACATCCATCTCAAACTCAGATCCTTCAATGACAACCGGGCGTCTTCTTCCGGATGCGTCCGGCTCACCGAGTTCCATTCTTACACACTTCATACCTTTTACCCATCCGTCTTCTGTCACGATTTCAGTCGGGTTTGTCAGAAGGTCAAAGATAACTCCTTCTTCTTTTGCATGATGAACTTCTTCCACACGGGCTGGAAGCTCTTCTTCACTTCTTCTGTACACAATGTGTACTTCTGCTCCAAGACGAAGTGCTGTTCTCGCTGCATCCATTGCAACATTTCCACCACCGATTACGGCTACTTTCTTTCCTGCAACAATCGGAGTATCGTAGCTGTCATCGAAAGCTTTCATCAGGTTGCTTCTTGTCAGGTACTCATTTGCGGAGAAGACACCGTTTGCTGTCTCACCCGGAATACCCATAAATTTCGGAAGTCCTGCACCGGACCCGATAAATACGGCCTCAAATCCTTCTTCTTCGATCAGCATATCAATCGTTGTGGATTTACCGATTACAACGTTTGTTTCAAATTTAACACCGAGTTCTTTTACTTTCTCGATCTCTTTTGCAACAACTTTCTGTTTTGGAAGACGGAATTCCGGAATACCGTATACAAGTACACCGCCCAGTTCATGGAGTGCTTCGAATACAGTCACATCGTATCCCATCTTAGCAAGGTCGCCTGCGCATGTCAGGCCGGCCGGGCCGGAACCGATTACGGCAACTTTGTGTCCGTTTTTCACTTCTGCTCCAACCGGTTTGATGTCATGTTCCAGAGCGTAGTCCGCAACAAATCTCTCCAGTTTACCGATGGAAACCGGCTCGCCTTTAATACCGCGGATACATTTTCCTTCGCACTGTGTCTCCTGAGGACATACACGTCCGCAGATAGCCGGAAGTGCCGATGAAAGACCGATTGTCTTATATGCGCCCTCAAAATCGCCTTCTTTTACTTCTTTGATGAATGCCGGGATATTGATTGCTACCGGGCATCCCTGAATACATTTCGCATTTTTGCAGTTGATGCAGCGGGAAGCTTCTTCCATGGCTTCTTCTGCATTATATCCTAAACATACTTCTTCAAAGTTTGTAGCTCTCACCTTTGGATCCTGTTCACGGACCGGTACTTTCTTTAATACGTCTCCCATTTTAATTGTCACCTCCACAATTTCCACATCCGCCGTGATGTGTATTGCCTTCCTGCAGTCTCAGCATTGCTCTTCCTTCTTCTGTTCTATACATCTGCTGTCTCTTCATCGCTTCGTCAAAGTCTACAAGATGACCATCAAATTCCGGACCGTCTACGCATGCGAACTTCACTTCGTCGCCTACGTGCAGACGGCATGCACCGCACATTCCGGTACCGTCAACCATGATCGGGTTCATGCTGACGATCGTCGGAATTCCCAGATCCTTTGTCATGAGGCATGTGAATTTCATCATGATCATCGGTCCGATTGCAACACAGACATCATAATGCTTTCCTTCCTCTTTTACAAGCTTCTCCACCATGGAAGTAACCATGCCGGCATGTCCGTAGCTTCCATCGTCTGTGCAGACATAAACGTTACCTGCTACTGCCTTCATCTCTTCTTCCATGATTACAAGATCTTTTGTCTTTGCACCGATGATGACATCTGCGTCAACGCCGTGCTCATGCAGCCATTTTACCTGCGGGTATACAGGCGCAGTTCCAAGACCGCCTGCCACGAACAGGATTTTTTTATTCTTTAATGTTTCCGGATCTTCGGAAATGAACTCGGACGGACGTCCAAGCGGTCCTGTGAAATCACGGAAATATTCTCCTTCTTTATACTCTGCCATTTTCTTAGTGGATGCTCCAACCACCTGTACTACAATTGTGATCGTTCCCTTTTCTCTATCGTAGTCACAAATTGTAAGCGGGATTCTCTCACCTTTTTCATCCATTTTTACAATGACAAACTGCCCCGGCTCGCAATGGCGCGCAACACGAGGAGCTTCCACATCCATGAGAAAAATATTTTCTGCAAGGTCTTTTGCTTTTAAAATTTTGTACATCTCCCATGCCTCCTAATTGTTATACTTTAATTATCATAAGATATTGTTCATAAAATATCAAGTAAATTCTTACAGGGAAACTGTTTTTTCGATAAGGAATTCACAATTTCGCCAAAAGGAAACCGCCGCTTCCGAAAAAGCGGCGGTCATACGGTATTTAGAAGTCTACCTCTGTTCCGTAATATGTACATGTGAGAAGTTTTTCCATCTCTGCAGGTGTGATGCTTCTCGGGTTGGATCCTGTACATGCATCGCCGACTGCAAGTTCTGCGATACTGGAAAGTTTTTCTTTAAATTCTTCTTCGTTGATTCCGAATTCTTTTAATGTTTTCGGGATTCCGAGTTCTACATTGAATGCATCAATCTTTGCAACGAGGCTGTTGATTAATGCTTTTTCAGATGTTCCCGGAAGTCCCATCCTGCGTGCGATCTCTGCGTAACGTTTTGCTGCCACAGGATCTTTTGCATTGTATTTGATAACATATGGAAGATAAATTGCATTCGCGCATCCGTGCGGAATATGTCCTGTGGAGAATGCAGCTCCTGTCTTATGAGCCATAGAGTGTACAATACCAAGCAGTGCATTGGAGAATGCCATTCCGGCCAGGCACTGTGCGTAGTGCATCTGCTCTCTTGCGTCCATATCACAATGGTAGGATGCCGGCAGATAATCCAGTACCATCTCGATTGCCTGCAGTGCAAGCGGATCTGTAAATGGTCCATTCAGTGTGGAAACATAAGCCTCAATCGCATGAGTAAGAGCGTCCATTCCTGTGTAGGCAACCTGTTTTACCGGAAGTCCTGCAACAAGATCCGGGTCTACAATGGCGATATCCGGTGTGATGTTGAAGTCAGCAAGCGGATATTTTACTCCTGTCTGATAGTTTGTGATAACGGAGAATGCAGTCACCTCTGTAGCTGTACCGGATGTAGACGGAATTGCTGCAAATTTCGCTTTCTGTCTTAATTCCGGGAAGTTAAACGGTGTGCACAGATCTTCGAATGTTGTATCCGGATATTCATAGAATGCCCACATTGCTTTTGCAGCATCGATCGGTGATCCGCCGCCCATAGCAACGATCCAGTCAGGCTCGAATGCTCTCATGGCTTCTGCACCTTTCATAACTGTTTCAACAGACGGGTCCGGCTCAACTCCTTCAAAGAGCTGTACTTCCATGCCTGCCTCTTTCAGATAATTCACTGCTCTGTCGAGGAATCCCTGACGTTTCATGGAGCCTCCTCCGACTACCAGAATGGCTTTCTTTCCTTTCAGGTTTTTCAGCTCTTCCAAACAGCCCTTACCATGGTAAATATCTCTTGGTAAACAAAATCTGCTCATTGCTTGTCTCTCCTTTTCTTCCATTGATAATTTTTTAACTATCGTTAGTATACTCCTACTTTTAAAATTTTTCAAGTTCTTTCACTTGTTTTTAACAATTTTTATGTCCGGATTTTTAATTGATTGAATATTTCTCTGATTTGGAACAATTATCTTATCCAAGGAGTGCCCTGAAAAAAGAAAAGAGAGGAAGAACCCTCTGAATTCTTCCTCTCTTTCTCCTGTTTTCCCGGCAGATCATTTTCTGTTTTCAGATCATATTCATAAAATCTACGGCCATCAGGAACTGAATCTGTATTTTCTCGTTGTAACTTCACTTTTCTTTCCGTTTCCATCAATCAGTACAACATTCAGTTCCGTATCTTCGTAAACCGCGAATGCGCCGGTATACTGAATAGACTGATCCGACGGTTCGGTTCCGTCCAGTGTATAGTATGCAGTGTAACCGTCCGGCACCTGTATTTCAACGCTGACCGCCTCGGAATACTGTCCCGTTGTCGGTGATACTGCAGGCGCGTCCGCTACCGGAAACTGGATCGTATATGTTTTTTGTACCTCAACACTTGCAATTCCTTTTTTATTGACAAAAATGGCCCGGACTGTCGTCTCTCCTTCCTGATTCAGCTGGATCGGTTCTTTGTATTCTGTACTGTCTGTTGTCGCCTCGCTGCCGTCAAGAGTATAATAGATAGTCCCTTCATCTTCACTGCTCAGTGTCAACTCCTGCACATTATCGTAGACCTTGTCGTCGTCCAGACTGAATTCCGGAATTTTGGCCACATAATCCTTGAGTTCTGTGAGGATCTGCTCATTGGTACAGGTGCTCATGATATAGGCGATTTTTTCCGTCTGCTCTGTGTCTTCATAAAACTCTACCGCAGCGCGGTATACGCCTGTGCTGTCCGGATAGGTATTCACCGCTTCCTGCAGAAGAGTATCTGCCTTATCATCCTGATCCCGGCCGTGATAAAGCTTTGCAAGACTCACGTAGGCATCCTCTTTTTCGCCGTTTTTTTCAATTGCCCTCAGATAGAGGTCTTCCGCTTTTGTAGTATTGCCGCCTGCTTCGGCTCTTTTCCCCTGATTTACCACACCGGTATATGTATTCCGATAGATCAAAACTCCGATTCCGATGATCGCTGCAAGAAACAGGATCATTCCCAGAATCAAAATCCGTCTCAGCCTTCTCTTGCGGCGCATCCGCTCCGCTTTTGCTCTTCTCCTCCGCCTTCTGATCTCTTCCTCTGACAGTCTGTCTCCTGGATTTGTCATTCTTTGCATGGTACCCTTATTCTCTCCTCTTTTTCCGTGCCGCCTCCACACAGTTATTCATCAACATTGCAATTGTCATCGGTCCTACTCCCCCGGGTACCGGTGTGATTGCTTCTGCCTTTTCTTTCACATGTTCAAAATCCACATCTCCGCACAGCTTTCCGTTTTCATCCCGGTTCATCCCGACATCAATGACAACGGCTCCCTCTTTGACATCGTCCGCCTGAATCAGCTTCGGATTTCCGACTGCAACTACAAGAATATCAGCCCGCCTGGTAATCTCACTGAGGTTTTTTGTTCTTGAGTGTACGATTGTTACCGTTCCATTCTGCTCAAGCAGGAGAAGCGCCATCGGTTTCCCGACGTGGTTGCTCCGTCCAACTACTACACACTCTTTTCCCTCGATTGTATAGCCGGACCGTTTAATTAACTCGAGCACTCCGGCAGGAGTACAGGACCGGAATCCTTCCGATCCAATACAAAGCGCGCCAATGCTTTCCGGAAGGAATCCGTCCACATCTTTTTTCGGAGAAATCATTCCGGTAATTTTTTCTTCGTCAATCTGCTCCGGAAGAGGCAGCTGAACAAGGATGCCGTCCACGGTTTCATCTTCATTAAGCTCTCTTACCAGTTTTTCCAGCTCCTGTTCGGTAGTCTCCTTTGGGAGTTCATAAGAACGAGATTCAATTCCGATATATTCACATGCTCTCTTTTTGTTTCTTACGTAGATGGCAGATGCGCTGTCGTCTCCCACCAGTATGACAGCCAGGCACGGGGTGATCCCCTGTGCCTTCAATTCTGCCACTTCCTGTTTCAGTTCCTCTTTGATTTCCGAGGAAATTGCTTTTCCGTCTATCAATACTGCCATTTTTCGTCTCCTTTTTTAGAACAATCCCGTAATCTTTCCGTCATCTGTCACATCAATATTATTTGCCGCAGGCACTTTCGGAAGTCCCGGCATCGTCATTACTGCTCCTGTAAGCACGACTACAAATCCCGCTCCCGCACTTACGTAAACTTCTCTTACATGAATGCGGAATCCTTCCGGACGGCCAAGAAGTGTCTGATCATCGGAAAGGGAATACTGGGTCTTTGCCATGCAGACCGGAACATTGGCGAATCCGAGCTCTTCGATCTTGGCCAGCTGTTTCAATGCGGCCTTATCGTAATCAACGCCGTCTGCCCCGTAAATTTCCTTTGCTACTGTCTCAATCTTATCTTTCAGCGGCATCTCATCCGGATAAAGCGGGTGAAAATGACTTTCTTTTGTCTCCAGTGTCTTCAAAACTTTATTTGCAAGCTCAACACCGCCTTCTCCGCCTTTTGCCCATACATCCGCGATTGCAAATTCACAGTCTCTCTCTTCGCAGAATGTTTTAACAAATTCTTTTTCCGCGTCTGTATCTGCTGAAAAAGCATTCAGTGTAACGACAACCGGCACACCGAACTTCTGCAGATTTTCAATGTGTTTTTCCAGGTTGACAATTCCCTTTTTCAGGGCATCCAGATTTTCCTCATTTAATTCATTTTTCGGTACGCCGCCGTTATATTTCAGTGCACGGATCGTTGCAACCAGAACAACTGCATCCGGTTTCAGTCCGCTCATCCGGCATTTGATGTCCATAAATTTTTCAGCACCCAGATCCGCACCGAATCCGGCCTCGGTGATGGTGATATCGCTCATCTTCAACGCCATTTTTGTTGCCTGTACACTGTTGCATCCATGCGCAATATTTGCAAATGGTCCGCCGTGTACAAGAGCCGGTGTATGCTCCAGAGTCTGGATCATATTCGGCTTGATCGCATCCTTCAAAAGCGCTGCCATGGCACCTGTCGCCTGCAGATCATCTGCTGTCACCGGTTTTCCGTCAAAGGTATAGGCAACGATAATCTTTCCAAGACGTCTTTTGAGGTCTGCAAGGTTGTCAGCAAGACAGAGAATCGCCATAATCTCGGATGCCACAGTGATAACGAAATGATCTTCCCTTACCATACCGTCCATCTTGTTTCCAAGGCCCACAACGATATTTCTGAGAACACGGTCATTCATATCCTCGCAGCGTTTCCATACGACCTGTCTTGGATCAATTCCCAGCTGGTTTCCCTGCTGAATATGATTGTCAAGCAGAGCCGCCAGCAGGTTGTTTGCAGATGTGATTGCGTGAAAATCACCGGTAAAATGAAGATTCAGATCTTCCATTGGAACAACCTGGGCATATCCGCCGCCAGCTGCTCCTCCTTTGATTCCGAAACATGGACCCAGGGATGGTTCACGAAGGGCAATCAATGCTTTCTTTCCGATTTTTGCCATGGCTTCTCCGAGTCCTACCGTCACGGTGGTCTTACCTTCTCCGGCCGGTGTCGGATTGATCGCCGTTACAAGGACAAGTTTTCCATTTGGACGGTCTTTCACCTTATCCCACAGTTCTGCGGATAATTTTGCTTTGTATTTACCGTAGAACTCCAAATCCTCTTCTTCAATCCCGATTGAAGCGGCCACATTTTTGATTGGCTCCATTGTTGCTTCCTGTGCAATCTGAATGTCTGTTTTCATTTTCCTTCCTCCATTTCTTCCCCTAAACATGTTCCTCTATGTACTGGTCAAACTGTTCCTTTGACATCAGAACCTTTCTCGGTTTGGTGCCTTCTTCTTCCCCGACGACACCTGCTTCATAAAGCTGGTCCATGATCCTTGCCGCCCGGTTGAATCCGATTTTGAATACCCTCTGCAGCATGCCGATCGACGCTTTATCCTTTTCAATAATAAAGTATCCTGCGTCTTTAAAATAGACATCTCTTTCCTCGCCGGATCCTCCCGGTCCGGAAGCAGAAGTGCCACTTGCCGCATTGGTCATGTGCGTCTGGACCGCTTCATCATAAGAAGCATTTCCATTATTTTTTACGAGATAATCTACAACCGCCTGAACTTCCTTGTCGGATACAAATGCTCCCTGCACCCGGACCGGCTTCTGATAGCCTGCCGGGTAGAACAGCATATCTCCCTTTCCAAGGAGCTTTTCCGCGCCGTTCATATCGATGATCGTCCTGGAGTCGACACCGGATGACACGGAAAAGGCAATTCTGGACGGCATGTTTGCCTTAATCAGCCCCGTAATGACGTTTACAGACGGCCTCTGAGTTGCAAGCACCAGATGAATTCCTGCCGCTCTCGCAAGCTGCGCAAGACGGCAGATCGACTCTTCCACATCACCGGGTGCAACCATCATCAGATCCGCAAGCTCGTCTACGATAATAACGATCTGTGGCATCTTTTCCGGTTTTTCCTCATTTGTTTCAATATGCCGGACACTCTCTACCTTTGCGTTGAATCCTTCCATATCCCGCACTTTATACTGTTCAAAGAGCTGATAACGCTTCATCATCTCCGCCACGGCCCAGTTCAGTGCTCCGGCCGCCTTTTTCGGATCTGTCACGACCGGAATCAGAAGATGCGGAATCCCATTATAAACACTGAGCTCCACAACCTTCGGGTCGATCATGATTAACTTGACTTCCTGCGGAGAAGCCTTGAACAAAATACTCATAATCAGTGTGTTGATGCAGACGGACTTTCCGGATCCGGTCGCGCCCGCCACGAGAAGATGCGGCATTTTTGCGATATCCGACACCACCGTCCGTCCGCTGATATCTTTTCCGACCGCAAAACTGATTTTAGACTTTGCGGTCCGGAATTCCTCGGTTTCAAGAAGATCCCTGAGCTGTACTGTTGAATTTCCTTTATTTGGCACTTCGATACCGACCGCTGCTTTCCCCGGTATCGGCGCTTCGATCCGGATGTCCGCCGCCGCCAGATTCAGTTTCAGGTCGTCTGCAAGTCCTACAATCTTGCTGACCTTGACGCCCATTTCCGGCTGTACCTCATAACGGGTCACTGACGGTCCGCAGCTGACGTTCGTCACCGTCACATTGACGCCAAATGTCTTTAATGTCTGCTGAAGCTTTGCCGCGGTCTCACGAAGATGGGCATCCGAATCTCCTGCTCCTTTTGTGCCGTGCTTTAACAGACTCATCGGCGGAGCATGGTAGACCGGAGCCGGTTTTGCAATCGACTTCTCAATCTCTGCTGTTACGTTCTTACGGGCCTCTGCCTCCAGTGCCTTCTCGGCAGCTCTGTTCTTCTGTTCCTCCGCCTGAAATACCGATGCATCCGGTGCCGCAGCCTGTGCAGAAGCAACCCTGGATGATGCAGCCGGTTCTTTCATAAAGGTAATTCCCTCCTCCGGAAGTTCGGAAAGATCAGGAACTGCCTCATAAGCCTCTGCCGAAACGCCGTCTTCTGTCCCATACGTTTCTTCTCTTGTAATGGTAAGCTCCTCTTCCGGTGCCCTGACAGATTCTGCTTCTGCTTTTTTATTTTTCTCAGCTTTCGCTGCTCTTTTCTTTTCTTTTTTATCCTCTTTGATCACAAGTTCCTGGATCTCCGGATTGCGTCCTTCCAGTGTTGTGTCAAAAGAAACACCTTCCACTTTGTGTTCCTGGCGTTTTACCGCCTTTTCCTTTTTCTTCTCCTCACGCTGTGCCTTTCGGTGCTCCCTTCCGGATTTTGCCTTTGTCTGAATGTTCTGTCCGGCTCTCTGCATACTCTTCAGAAGAGAACGCTGTGTAATCAGAATCAGACAGATCAGCATCAGAATTACAATTACTACATAGGAACCTACAATTCCAAGCGCCGGTACCATCAGCCCCGCAATCACCTCGCCGATGCTTCCTCCTGCCCGGTTGACAAGTTCCAGAAATGAGCAGATCAATATGACAAGCACCACTGCTGCTCCCAGTTTCGTATATGCCTTTGTGTTCCCTCTGTTGGAAATAACAAATGCGATGCCCGCGAAGAAAAGGAACGGGAAAATATAGGAGAGCTGTCCAAAAATTCCTTCCATAAAATCCGCAATAACTCTGCCTACAGCCCCTCCAAGTCCAAAGTTACTGATCAGCAGAAGAATCGAAAGTGCCAGTGCCACCAGTATAACGATCTCTTCTCTGACAATCGCCTCTCTTTCCAGTTCGGCCTTTGTAGGACGGCCGGAACGGCTGGATTTTGCCCTTGTCCGGGTGGATTTTGCCCCTGTTCTCTTTGTTGTTGTTTTTTTCTTCTTTTTCTGTGGCGTCTTCTGGGCCATGAAAGATCCCCCTTGCTGCTTTCCCGCTTTTTGCGGGTTTTTCGCTTATGTTTCATTATAGCATTTTTAAAATATGATGTCATTATCTATTTTCAACGGCATTCCCGCTGTGTTTTTCTGTTTTCTTTTCATCTGAACGCTTCTCGATCAGTTCATAGATTTTTGCAAATGCTTCCCGTATTCCCCCGACTTCATCAATAATGCCCTCTCTGACGGCATCTTCTCCCTCGAGGAGTGTTCCTACATCTTTGACAAGCTGTGAAGAATCCAGCATCAGTTCCTCAAGCCTTTCCTGTGTGATTCTGGAATGTCCGGAAATAAATCTGGTAATCCTGTCCTGGGTTCGTTCCATATTGCGGTAACTCTGAATCACTCCGATAAACATACCGTTGGACCGGACAGGATGCACGATCATCGTTCCGCTCGGCACAATAAAGGAATAGTCTGCCGATACGGCAAGCGGTCCTCCGATCGAGTGACTTCCTCCAAGAACAAGGGATACGGTCGGTTTGCTCAAAGATGAAATCATCTCCGCAATGGCAAGTCCGGCCTCCACGTCCCCTCCCAGAGTATTGAGCAGGATCAGTACTCCTTCAATCTCGTCATTTGACTCAATCTCCGCAAGTTTCGGAAGAAGATGCTCATATTTGGTTGCTTTCGTATTTCCGGATACCGCTTCATGCCCTTCAATCTCACCGATAATAGTAAGCAGATAGACCTTGTAGTTTCCGTGTCTGCCTTCCAGTTCCAGGCTTCCGGTTTCTTTGATCTGTTCGGTTTCTTTTTCCTGTTTTTCCTGATTTTCCATAAAAAACACCTCCACATTTTCTGCTTAGTATGCGGAGGTGTTTTTTGAAATATGCATTAAACGAGCGCAAGTGCCTGTTCCAGATCCGCAATAATATCGTCAGCATTTTCAATGCCAACGCTGAAACGGATCAGATCCGGCTGTACTCCTGCTTCCAGTAGTTCCTGATCATTCATCTGCCGGTGTGTATGACTTGCCGGGTGAAGTACGCATGTTCTGGCATCTGCCACATGGGTAACGATGGCCGCAAGCTTCAGATTGTCCATCATTTTTACAGACGCATCTCTTCCGCCTTTTAAACCGAACGTAATCACACCGCAGGTACCGTTTGGCATGTATTTCGCTGCCAGATCATGGTATTTATCCCCTTCCAGCATCGCGCAGTTTACCCAGGCAACTTTATCATGTCCTTTCAGATAAGAAGCGACTTTCTTTGCATTCTCGCAGTGGCGCGGCATTCTCAGGTGCAGAGTCTCCAGACCGATATTTAAAAGGAATGCATTCTGAGGAGACTGAATCGATCCCAGGTCACGCATCAGCTGTGCTGTCGCCTTGGTGATGTATGCTCCTTTTCCGAATTTTTCCGTATAAACAATTCCATGGTATGTTTCGTCCGGCTGTGTCAGTCCCGGGAATTTATCCGCATGGGCACTCCAGTCGAAGTTTCCGCTGTCTACGATTGCCCCGCCGACTGTCATGGCATGTCCATCCATGTATTTTGTTGTAGAATGGGTGACAATGTCTGCTCCCCACTCAAACGGGCGGCAGTTGATCGGAGTCGCAAATGTATTATCCACAATCAGCGGAACACCGTGTGCATGTGCCGCCTTTGCAAATTTCTCAATGTCCAGTACTGTCAGTGCAGGATTGGCGATCGTCTCACCGACTACAGCTTTCGTATTTTCACGGAATGCTGCGTTTAACTCTTCTTCCGAACAGTCCGGATCCACAAAAGTAGCTTCCACACCCATTTTACGGATGGTGTGTGCATACAGATTATAGGTGCCTCCATAGAGAGCAGACGAACATACGATATGGTCTCCTTCCTCTGCAATGTTCATAACAGCATAAAAATTTGCTGCCTGTCCGGACGATGTCAGCATGGCGGCATAACCGCCTTCCAGTTCGCAGATCTTTTCCGCTACTGCATCATTTGTCGGATTCTGCAGTCTTGTGTAGAAATATCCGCTGTCTTCCAGGTCAAACAGACGTCCCATCTGTTCGCTTGTATCGTACTTAAATGTCGTACTCTGATAAATCGGAAGGATTCTCGGTTCTCCCTTTTTTGGTTTCCAGCCTGACTGGATACATTTTGTTTCGATATTAAACTGTTCACTCATACCCTTGCTCCTCCTGTATTTTCTTTACCGGATCAGGAAAACAAATATTCCCGTTCCAGTTCGTGTACCATCTTTGTATATACTTCTCTGCATTCTTCCATCTTACCGGTTTCGATCAGTCCGATGCACCGCTCCAGATATTCTTTCCAGATCTTTCGGTAAATCTCATCCGCATTTTTCTGCCGTTCGATTCTTTTTACAATCGTCGGTGCAATATTGTAATACTCGCGGATTGTCTCCCTGCCACCCGGAGAAGATGCCAGATATCTATCCCGGTAGTCCCGAAGAGTTTTCAGCTCATAACACCCGTCCGGTTTATCCAGTGAACGGCAGACGGCTGTTGTCACATAACAAAGCCGGTTTCGGAATCCGCCGTTGATCTCTTCAAAAGTAGACTTTCCGATCTTCATGGTCACATTCTCAAGCTGATTCCAGTTCTTAATTGTCTGGTCTGCCACAGCTTCCAGTTCCGGTTCCCTGCTGTGTAACAGAAGCGGAATGAAAAAGGTTACAAGTGCAAGATTATAATCCATAACCTGATTCTCCCTTTTCCGTTTTCCTGCGATCTCTTCAAGCTTTTCATCTACATAATCCGGAACGCTTTTTCCGGCCCGGGCAATCAGCTCTTCCTGACTTTTTTCTTCCGTCCCCCGGATCTCGCTGAGGAGTTCTTCAAGATCTGTACTGCGTCTCCTGAAAAACTCACGGAAGGCCGGTTCATATGTATTCTTTCGAAAGCGCCCCGACAGTTCCATGGCCTCGTTGAACATGGAAATCATCCGTTTTTCTGGTCCTGCCTGCATAGGACCCCTCCCTTACAGTATATTCCAAAACGCTTTACTCTTCCCAGTTATGGTATACTTCCTGCACATCATCATCGTCATCGAGAAGATCCAGTGTTTTCTGAATGTTTTTGATATCCGTCTCGTCTGTCAGCTCTACATAGGTCTGAGGAATCATGGTCACAGAGGCTTCCATCATAGGGATGCCTGCTGCTTCCAGCTTCTCACGTACCTCGGAAAAGCTGTCCGGATCTGTGATAATCTCAAAGCTGTCCTCCTCTTCCGCGAAATCCTCGGCTCCCGCGTCAAGCGCCAGCATCATCAGCTCATCCGCGTCCATCTCAAACTCTTCCCTGTCGATCAGAATCTGTCCCTTCTTGTCAAACATAAAGGATACGCATCCTGGTGTCCCGATATTTCCGTTTCCTTTTGTAAATGCACTTCTGACATTGGAAGCTGTACGGTTTTTATTGTCGGTCAGCGCCTCTACAATAATAGCTGTTCCGTTCGGCCCATATCCTTCATATACGACTCTTTCGTAATTGTTGGCATCCGCGTCTCCGGCTGCCTTTTTAATGCTTCGCTCAATATTGTCGTTTGGCATGTTGTTTGCTTTTGCCTTCGCAATCACATCGCGGAGTCTGCTGTTGTTCGCAGGATCCGCTCCGCCTCCTTCTTTAACTGCTACAGCGATCTCACGCCCGATCTTTGTGAAAATCTTTCCCTTTGCAGCATCATTTTTTTCCTTTTTATGCTTAATATTTGCGAATTTGGAATGTCCTGACATGTTCTCTACCTCTCTTCGTATGTAATCTCTCTTCCTTCTTCAGGAAAACTCATGTTCTTAATTTTATCATTCTTTCGATTCCGTGACAAGTTCCGTTTTTGTAATCTTCACCTTTTGGATAATATTGTTGTCCACTTCCTTGATCTCAAACAGATAGCCCTCGTAGGAAACACTGCACAGCTCGTCTTCTGCAGGAATCCTCTCAAGCTTTACAATCAGAAATCCATTTAATGTCTCATACTCATTGTCCTCGTCTTCATCCTGAAAAACAATACCAAGTACGTCCGAGAGTTCGGTAAGCCCGCACAGACCGTTCACCTCGTAGGAACCGTCCTCGTTTTTTCGGATCATCTCTTCTTCCTCATCGTATTCGTCCCGGATATTTCCCATAATTTCTTCAATAATATCTTCCATGGCAACGAGTCCTGCTGTCTGACCGTACTCGTCAATCACAACGCACAAATGGATCTGTTTTGCCTTCATCTGCATGAAAAGGCGGCTGATCTTCCTCGTTTCCGGAATAAAACATACCGGCATGAACGCGTCCCGGATTTCTCCAAGTTTCTTGCCCCTCATTTCGGGATTCAGATAGAGCTTCATAATATCCCGGATATGAATGATGCCAAGTATATTGTCGATTTCCTCTTCATAGACAGGAAATCTGGAATATTTTGCCCTGGATGCAAAAGCTGCCACCTCTTCCAAAATATCATTGCAGTTTAATGCGACAATATTTTTCCTGTGAGTCATGACTTCCTTTGCATCTTTATCCAGGAACGAAAAGACATTACGGATCATCCGGTACTCCATCTCCTGAATACTGCCGTCCTTTTCCCCTTCTTTGAGATTTTCCAGAACCTCTTTTCTAATTGTATCCCGTTGGTCCATATTTTCTCCTTCTATGTAGAAAGTGCAATACTGATCTTCAGTGCCTCATCCACTTTTTTCATGATTTCCTGATCCAGGTGGCACACACTTTCCTTTAATCTTTGTTTATCGATTGTACGGATCTGCTCCAGTAGAACAACCGAATTTTTTACTACACCATATCTTCTTGCGTCGATCTCCACGTGGGTCGGGAGCTTTGACTTATGCATCCGTGACGTGATCGCCGCGCAGATTACCGTCGGGCTGTGTTTGTTTCCCATCTCGTTCTGTATAACAAGAACCGGGCGGATGCCTCCCTGTTCGGAACCAACCACCGGACTTAAATCCGCATAAAAAATATCTCCACGATGAACCTGCTGCACTTTCTTCACACTCCATTTTCTAAGATATAGTGAGTATTTCCACCTTTACTTTGAAGTATTCCAAAAGCCGGCCGTCTTTTTTATGCAAAATAGTCAATCTGCTCAATGACTTTTCCGTCTTTGATATATTCTCTTGGTATCCTCTTGTCGAGATCGCAGAGAAACTCATAGTTAAACCTTCCGGACAGTGCACTTAAATCTTCCACTGCAATCTGTTCCCCGCCG
The DNA here is from genome assembly GCF_027924685.1 of Sellimonas catena. NCBI lineage: Bacteria > Bacillati > Bacillota > Clostridia > Lachnospirales > Lachnospiraceae > Sellimonas > Sellimonas catena. The sequence continues at coordinate 36,721 of NZ_BSBO01000007.1, read as the reverse complement.
CTTTTCCCTACCAGTACGACTTCATCCAGGAAATCTGCATCTTCGATCTCTGTTACATCTGCCATCATCTGATCCATGCAGACTCTGCCAAGAATCGGAGCCCTCTTTCCCCGGATCAGGACATAGCCCTTGTCCGAGAGACTCCTCGGGTATCCGTCCGCATATCCGACAGGGATCGTTGCCACGCGGGTCCGTTTCCCGGCCCGGAAGCACCCGCCGTAACTTACAACAGCTCCGGGCTCGATCCATTTGATATGTACAATACTGCTTACCAGCGACAGTGCCGGCTTCAGATCCAGACGGTCTTTCTTCACCTCGTCAGATGGATAGAGCCCGTAAAGAGCAATACCCGCCCGTACAAGATCCAGATTGGCCTCCGGATGATCGATAATTCCGGCACTGTTGGAGCAGTGGCGGTATTTCGGCTCGATGCCTCTATCCTTTAACCGGTCTGTCATCCAGATATAATGTTCCATCTGCTTGTTTGTAAAGGACTTATCTGCCTCGTCTGCTTTTGCAAAATGAGTAAAAATACCTTCCATCTCAAGATCCGGAAGATGAAAAATCCGTTCGATGGCATCCAGAGAATCTTCACCTGTCTGAAATCCGAGTCTTGACATCCCCGTGTCCAGCTTGACGTGAATCCATGCTTTTTTCTGCTTTACGGATGCCAGGGCGGAGATCGCTTTCGCAGACTCTTCAGTGTAGACTGTCATGCGTATCTCGTTTTCCACCGCCTCCTCATACTGCTCCGGAAAAGTACATCCGAGAACAAGAACCGGTTTCTCAATTCCTGCCTTTCTCAGAAGCACCGCCTCGTCAAGCGTTGCGGTCGCGTATCCCCAGACACAGTCCAGATTCTGAGTCTCTTTTGCGATCCGTGATGCCCCGTGGCCGTAACCGTCCGCTTTTACTACCAGAATCATCTTCGTATCCGGCGAGATATGTTTCCTCATCTGTTCTATATTATATGTAATATGATTCAAATTGATTTTTGCGCATACTCTGCTGTACTTTTTCATTTTGACTGAACCTTTCTTCGCTCGATTTCCTGTAAAACAGCTGATGCCATCTCGATCAGGTCCCCGGCAAGCACGCTGTGCGCCCCGAGTTTTTCCCTTGCCTCGTCTCCGCACAGCCCGTGTATAAATACACCAAGCGCCGCAGCGTCAAAGCGGTCCATTCCAAGGGCCAGGCAGCCTGTAATCATACCTGCAAGTACATCCCCGGAACCTGCTTTTGCCATCGCACCGTTCCCGGATGTATTCAGATATGGAATCCTGCCTTCTCCTGCCACAACTGTTCTGGCATCTTTTGCTGTTAGTATTATATTATAGGTTTTGGCATACTCTTGCGCAAGTCCAATCCTGTTTTTTTTCGTTTCTTCCGTCGTTTTCCCAAGAAGACGCGCGAATTCCCTGATGTGAGGCGTAAAGATCAGGCTGCTTCCCGCTGCTTTTAGATATGTGTTTCTTCTTTCTTCTTCCATTCCGGAAATTAGATTCAGGCCATCCGCATCCATCACGCAGTATTTTCTGTGCGTGCCCAGATACACGAGCAGATGTTCTATTATCATACCGGCCTGTATATCCGTCCCCAGTCCACATCCGGCGCAGATCACATCCGCCCAGTTCAGAAGTTCCTCCAGCTGGTTTTCCAGATCCTCTCCGTAAGGCGTTATGACTGCTTCCGGCAGGGTTGCCTGAAGTACTTCCCGGTTGGATTCCGGCGTCAGTATACGTACCAGTCCGCTTCCCATCCGGTATGCCGCCTTCGCGGAAAGAATCGCGGCGCCTGCCATGCCCTGGCTTCCGGTAATCATCAGCACTTTTCCGTAAGTTCCTTTATGTGCATCGTCTTTTCGCTGCGGACAGAGCCTTCCTACGTCCTTTCTTTCATAAGTCAGATACCGTGTTCCTTCCACGCCGCCGCGCAGATAAATTCCGATATCTTCCACACAGACCTTTCCGGCGCAGAAAGCTCCCGGATACAGAACCATCCCTGCCTTCTGGTATGCAAATGTCACCGTCAGATCCGCGCGAAATGCCGTCCCCAGAATCTCTCCGTTCCCCGCATCAATTCCGGACGGAATATCCACCGCTATTTTCGCTGCGTCCAGTCTGTTCATCTGCTCCAGAATCCCCGCGTAGCGCCCTTCGACCGGCCTGCTCAGTCCGATACCAAATACAGCATCAAATACAGCGGTGTAGCTCTCCTCCGGGATCTCCCGCCTGACAGTTCCTCCGACCGCCTTGAAAATCTGAATCTGTGTCTTTGTCTCTTCGGTACAATGGTCCGGATTCCCAACCAGTACGACGGTCACGCCGTACCCTTTTTCCAGAAGCAGTCTTCCCACTGCAAACCCGTCGCCCCCGTTGTTTCCGCTTCCGCACACAATCAGGCTTTTCGACAGGTTAAGCCTCTCCCTTTCGGCTGCCTCTACCACTTTCAGAGCCGCCCGTTCCATCAGGACAAGAGACGGAATCCCGATCGTCCCAATCGTGTATGCATCCGCTGCTTTCATTGTCCTGCCATCAATGATATATTTCATCTTTACCGCTCCTTTCCCCGCTTTCATTCCGGGATACAGAAAAAAGACGCGGAGTCCCGCATCTGTTGTACGAATCTCTCACGTCCTTCTTTTCTCTTATTTTTTCTTCTGATGTTTTTCCTCATAGCGGAGTACATTGTAGGAGAGCCGCATCAGACTCTCGGAAAGATGTACGTTTTCCACAACAACATTATCCGGAAGATTCAGATCCGTATGCGCAAAATTCCAGATTGCACGGATACCGTTTTCCACGAGCATATTGGCTACTGCCACCGCCTTCGTCTTCGGTATCGTCAGAATCGCAATTTCAATGTCATTATTCCTGATGAAACTTTTCAGCTCGTCCATCATACGGATCTCGATTCCGCGGACCGTAACACCTGCCAAAGTCGGGTTGACATCAAACAGACCCTTCAGCATAAATCCGCTGCGCTCAAAAGCGGTATAGTTTGCCAGCGCCTGTCCAAGGTTTCCGGCTCCGATAATAATCATATTATGTTCTCTGTCCAGCCCCAGGATCTTTCCAATCTCCGAGTGCAAATATTTCACATTATATCCATACCCCTGCTGACCAAAACCGCCGAAATTATTCAAATCCTGGCGGATCTGGGAAGCAGTGACTTTCATGCGTTTGCTCAAGTCGTTGGAGGAAATGCGCTCTACACCGTCTTCCAGTAATTCTCCCAAGTATCTGTAGTATCGAGGCAGTCTTCTGATAACTGCCTGAGAAATTCCTCTTCCTTCCACTTTTAGCACCTTCCTGTTCTTTTCAATACTTTTATTATATGTAATACTTGAAATAAAGTCAAACTTATTATGGGATTTTATGTTGTATTTTGTACAAATTCCGTTATAATGAATACGGTACTTTTGTTTTATCAGAGGAGGATACTATGATACTTGCATGTCACAATCTGGAAAAATCGTTTGGGGACCAGGTCATTGTAAGACATGGCTCTTTTCATATAGAGGATCACGAGAAAGCGGCTCTGACAGGTTTAAACGGTGCCGGAAAATCTACCATTTTGAAAATGATTACCGGAGAGATTCCGGCAGATTCCGGGGATATTATTCTCGCAAAAGGGAAACAGCTCGGGTATCTTTCCCAGCATCCCATGACGGACAGCACACGTACAGTCTATGAGGAAATGCAGACTTCCAAACAGTATCTGATCGATATGGAAAGCCAGATCCGCAAAATTGAGGCGGAGCTTCAGACTTTATCCGGATCTCATCTGGAGGACAGGCTTGCCGCTTATCACAATCTGACTTCCCGGTTTGAACGGGAAAACGGCTATGCCTATCAAAGTGAAATCACCGGAGTCCTGAAGGGACTGGGATTTACAGAAGAAGATTTTGAAAAGCCGGTCGCTTCCCTTTCCGGAGGGCAGCGAACCCGTGTTTCTCTGGGAAAACTTCTGCTTACCAAACCGGATATTCTGCTTCTGGATGAGCCGACCAATCATCTTGATCTGCATTCGATTGCATGGCTTGAGACCTATCTTCTGAACTACCCCGGAGCGGTCCTGATTGTCTCCCACGACCGGTATTTTTTGAACAGGGTCGTTACAAAGATCATTGAAATCGAAGCCGGCACGCTCACTATGTATCTTGGTAACTATCAGGAGTTTGCGAAGAAAAAACAGATGCTCCGGGATGCAAGGCTGAAAGAATACCTTAACCAGCAGCAGGAAATCAAGCATCAGGAAGCGGTCATTGAAAAACTTCGTTCCTTCAACCGGGAAAAATCCATCAAACGGGCCGAGAGCCGGGAAAAGATGCTTGCAAAGATTGAGCGGATTGAAAAGCCGGTTGAGCTTGCTTCAGATATGCATTTAAAGCTGGAGCCTTCTGTTGTCAGCGGAAATGATGTGCTCCGTGTTGATCACCTCAGCAAAGCTTTCCCGAATCAGACGCTCTTTGAAGACATCAGCTTTGAAATCAAACGTGGAGAACACGTTGCGATTATCGGGGACAATGGTACCGGAAAGACGACACTTCTGAAAATCCTGAATGAAGTCATTCCTGCGGATTCCGGAACTTTCACCCTTGGCTCCAATGTCACTATCGGTTACTACGACCAGGAACACCATGTCCTTCACATGGACAAAACGGTTTTTGATGAGATCTCGGACGATTATCCGTCCCTTACGAATACCCAGATCCGGAATATGCTTGCAGCCTTTCTCTTCACCGGGGATGATGTCTACAAGCTGATCGGAGACTTGAGCGGCGGGGAACGTGGACGTGTCTCTCTTGCAAAATTGATGCTTTCCGAGGCCAATTTCCTCATTCTCGACGAGCCGACCAACCATCTTGATGTTGCATCCAAAGAAATCCTGGAGCACGCATTGAATGATTACACCGGCACGGTACTTTATGTTTCCCATGACCGGTATTTTATCAACGAAACTGCCACGAGAATTCTGGAACTGGTCAATCAGAAATTTGTCAACTACATCGGAAATTATGATTATTATCTTGAAAAGAAAGAAGAACTTACCGCTGTTTACGCTGCTCCTGCCGCAGCAGATACGCCGTCTTCCACAGACACTCAGGCTTCGGCCGGAAAGCTGGACTGGAAGGCTCAGAAGGAAGCGCAGGCGAAGGAGAGGAAACGCCAGAACGATCTGAAGCGGACCGAAGAGCGGATTGAGACTCTGGAAACCCGGTGCGGTGAGATCGATGAACTGATGACCCACGAAGATGTATATTCCAATTCCGTCCGGTGCCAGGAGCTGGCAAAAGAAAAGGACAACATCACAGCAGAGCTTGAGACTCTCTATGAACAGTGGGAATCTCTCGCGGAATAAGAGCAGCAGAAAAGAGGCCGAAGCCCGTTTATAACACGGGTCTGCCTCTTTTTCTATGCTCTCTTTGATTTTGACTTCTTTTTATGCAAGCCGTTTTGCGATGGCTTTGATAAAGTCTTCGCTGTTTAATACAACCGGATCTTTCAAAGTCGTTATCAGCGCCAGGTCTTTTGTCATTTCGCCCGCTTCGATGGTATCGATAGTCGCTTTTTCAAGCCGGTCCGCAAACTCCTGAAGCTCCTTGTTTCCATCCAGTTCTCCGCGCTTTCTGAGAGCCCCGCTCCATGCAAAGATCGTTGCCACGGAGTTGGTGGATGTCTCCTCCCCTTTCAGGTGTTTATAATAATGTCTCTGAACTGTTCCATGAGCTGCCTCGTACTCATAGTATCCATCCGGTGAGACAAGAACGGACGTCATCATGGCAAGGGAGCCGAATGCGGAGGAAATCATATCACTCATAACATCTCCGTCATAGTTTTTGCATGCCCAGATATATCCGCCTTCTGATTTCATTACACGTGCCACCGCGTCGTCAATCAGTGTGTAGAAATACGTAATTCCCGCCTGTTCAAACTGCTCTTTAAATTCCGCGTCAAAGATCTCCTGAAAGATATCCTTGAATGTATGGTCGTATTTCTTTGAAATCGTATCTTTCGTTGCAAACCAGAGATCCTGTTTCGTGTCCAGTGCATAGTGGAAACAGCTCCTTGCAAAACTTTCGATGGACTTGTTGATATTGTGCATTCCCTGAATGATGCCGGGTCCGTCAAACTCATGGATCAGTTCTCTTGTCTCGCTTCCGTCCTCAGCGGTGTAGACAAGCTCTGCCTTTCCTTTTCCAGGGATTTTCATTTCCGTTCCTTTATACACATCCCCGTAAGCATGTCTTGCAATGGTGATCGGTTTTTTCCAGTTTCTGACGCACGGCTCAATTCCTTTTACGACAATCGGTGCACGGAATACGGTTCCATCCAGAATCGCACGGATCGTCCCGTTCGGGCTCTTCCACATCTCTTTCAAATCATATTCTTCCATCCGCGCTGCATTTGGGGTGATGGTCGCACATTTTACGGCCACTTTATACTTTTTCGTTGCAAGCGCACTGTCAATCGTCACCTGGTCATCAGTCTCATTACGGTGTTCCAGCCCAAGATCGTAATACTCCGTATTCAGATCAATAAAAGGCAGGAGCAGATGATCCTTGATCATCTTCCAGAGAATTCTTGTCATCTCGTCTCCATCCATCTCAACGATTGGTGTCTGCATCTGTATCTTTGCCATCATACCATCCCTTTCTTTTTCTTTCTTAGATTTCTTCCAGATGTAAATTCTGAACAACATGGCGGATATGCTCTTCCATCAGTTTCTCCGCCCTGTCTTCATCCTTGTCCCGGATTGCCGAGAGGATCTCCGAATGTTCCCTGATGGATTTTTCCGCACGGTTTTCCACTTTAACGGACATCCTCCTCGCCATCTGGACATAGCGGTGGAAATCCGTCAGTACATTTTTCAACATCCTGCTTCCGCAGGCTTCATAAAGGATAAAGTGGAACTTTCCGTCCAGAGTGGAAAGCTGTTCGGTCATCCCCTTTTTCAGATAAAATTCGGAGAGAAGAATCATCTCTTCCATCTCGTCAATCTGCTCCTTCGTAATCCGTCTTGTCGCAAGCCGGGCCGCAAGCCCTTCCAGCCTGGACCGGATCATATAGATATCCTGAACGTCCTCCCTGGAAATGCCGTTGACATACGTGCCTTTGTTTGGAATACTGGTCACCAGTCCTTCCAGTTCCAGCTTCCTGAAGGCTTCTCTGACCGGAGTCCTGCTGACTCCCAGCTCTTTTCCCACGGTCACTTCCCGGAGTTCGTCTCCTTTTTGATATTTCCCGGAAAGGATCTGTTCACTCAGTGTCCGAAACACCTTTCCGCTCAAAGAATAATCTTGATATTCTTCCATGACTGTTACTTCCTTCTATTAAAGAATGATTGACTTCTCACGGCAGATTTCCGTGATCTTCTGAACCATTTCTTCGTCCGTCATCACAGTTACACGTCCGTCGTCATACTGCTTATCCACCCATTCCTTCACTGCCACAACCAGCTCGGAGTCTTTTCCGACTTTTCTGTCCTCCGGAAGCTTGTAGTAGGTATTGATCCAGTGGGCAATTCCTGCGATGCCGGATGTGTTGGACACTGATACTACGGCCGGCCGGTTCAGAAACTTTCCGGTGTCAAAAATATTGTAGATCTCTTCGTTTTTCAGAAGTCCGTCCGCATGGATTCCGGCCCTTGTCACATTAAAGTTCTTTCCCACAAACGGCGTGTGCTCCGGAATATGGTAGCCGATCTCCTTTTCATAGTACTCGGCAAGCTCTGTGATGACAGTCGTCTCCATGCCGTCCAGTGTTCCCCGAAGCTGCGCATATTCAAATACCATTGCTTCCAGTGGTGTATTTCCTGTACGTTCTCCGATTCCAAAGAGAGAACAGTTTACGCCGCTTGCTCCATAAAGCCATGCGGTCGTTGCATTGCTGACTGCCTTGTAAAAGTCATTGTGACCGTGGAACTCGATGAGTTCACTCGGTACTCCGGCATGGATCATCAATCCGTAGATGATACCCGGAATAGACCGCGGAATCACCGCTCCCGGATAGTTGACTCCGTATCCCATCGTGTCACAGACACGGATTTTAATCGGAATCTGATATTCTTCCATCAGATTCATCAGTTCCAGACAAAACGGAATCACGAAACCGTAAATGTCTGATCTTGTAATATCCTCCAGATGGCATCTCGGGCTGATCCCGATTTCCAGACACTGACGGATAATCGAAAGATAATGGTTAAGCGCCTCCCGCCTTGTCATCTTGAGTTTATAGAAAATGTGATAATCGGAACAGCTTACAAGAATCCCTGTCTCTTTCAGTCCGATCTCTTTTACCAGCTCAAAGTCCTTCTTATTTGCCCGGATCCAGCTTGTAACTTCCGGAAACTCATATCCTTTCTCCAGACACTGGTAAACAGCATCCCTGTCTTTTTTACTGTAAAGGAAAAACTCACTCTGACGGATCTTTCCCTTTGGACCGCCCAGACGGTGCAGGTAGTCATAAATCGTCACAATCTGCTCTGTCGTATACGGCGCTCTGGACTGCTGCCCGTCACGGAATGTTGTATCCGTAATCCAGATCTCGTCCGGCATTGAATGCGGTACGATTCGATCGTTGAACGCGATTTTCGGAACTTCGTCATATGGAAACAGATTCCGGAATATATTCGGCTTATCTACGTCCACCAGCGGATACATATGTTCTTCGAGCTGCAGTAAATTATTGTGATGGTTCATGTAAACTTTTCTATTATCCATTTTATACACTCCTTTTCGCTTTGTATAATTGTATACAATTATACAAAGCATGTCAACCCGAAGTTTGATATTTTTATAACCAGCGAAGTTTTCTGATAAACAAAAAGGATCCTGCGCCATGCAGGATCTCTTTCCAGTTTAAAAGTAGTTACCTTCTCTTACGTTCATATTTGATTTTTGTCCGAAGATAGTTCTCAAAATCCAGAAACTGCATTTCTTCGCTTTCTCCGCTCAGGGCGTAGTCCATGCTCTGGGCGGCAGCCTCCAGCAGGTCTTCTGTTACTTCCGGACGGTTTTTCTGAAGAATCGAGAGCTTTTCTTCATTGGAATCTGCCTCCAGAAATCGGAGAAGCAGATCCGATGTATGCCCGTTTTCTGCTTTTTGGAATTCTTTTGTAAAATCAGGAACCGGAACAGCATAGAGGGTCTTCTCTTCCTCCTCTTGAAAAATCAAAAGCTCTTCCATCGTCTGCCAGTGTCTGGACGTGCCGATGAAACGGTAGATCGTGCCCTGCTGATCGGTGTATAAGAAACCTGTTTCAGGCAGTTTTCCCGGCAATCTGCTCCCTCCTTTTCTTTAATACAGTTTTGTTGTAACCAGCTTCGGACGGAATCCGTTGTTTTCCAGAGCCTGCAGAATTTCATGCTTGTGCTCTGTTCCAAATGCTTCCATGGTTACTCTCAGCTCTACAGCCGCATTTCTGTTTGTGCTTACAAACTGGTTGTGTTCCAGCTTGATGACATTGCCCTGTGCGTCCGCAATAGTCTTTGCCACGCGTACCAGTTCGCCCGGCTTATCCGGAAGCAGAACAGAAACAGAAAAGATACGGTCTCTCTGGATCAGTCCGTGCTGTACGATGGAAGCCATGGTGATCACATCCATGTTTCCTCCACTCAGGATGCAGACTGCCTTTTTCCCTTCCAGATTCATCTGTCTGAGCGCTGCTACAGAAAGCAGACCGGAATTTTCCACAACCATCTTGTGATTCTCTACCATATCCAGGAAAACGCCGATCAGGTCATCATCATCGACTGTCAGTATCTGATCCACATTTTTCTGTACATACTCAAAGGTCTGGCTTCCCACGCGTTTTACCGCAGTACCGTCCGCAATCGTATTGGCGCTTGGAAGGGTTACCGGTTCTCCTGCTTTCAGAGCTGCTTTCATACTGGCTGCTTCTGAAGGCTCCACGCCGATGACTTTGATCTTCGGATTAAGCATCTTTGCAAGGGTTGCTACACCTGCAATCAGTCCGCCTCCTCCTACCGGGACAAAGATATAATCAACAGTCGGAAGCTCCTGAACGATCTCCATGGCGATACTTCCCTGGCCCGTCGCTACATCCAGGTCGTCGAACGGATGGACGAATGTGTATCCATGCTCTTCGGCAAGCTCGTAGGCCTTGTCACATGCATCATCATAAACATCTCCGTAAAGAACGACATCCGCTCCCAGATTCTTTGTTCGGTTTACCTTGATCAGCGGCGTAACGGTCGGCATAACGATTGTTGCCTTGCATCCGAACATCTTTGCCGCGTAGGCAACGCCCTGGGCATGATTTCCTGCGGAAGCCGTGATCAGTCCTTTCTGCTTTTCCTCCTCGGACAGCGTACTGATCTTATAATAGGCGCCGCGGATTTTGTACGCGCCCGTATGCTGCATGTTTTCCGGCTTCAGATAAATCTTTCCACCTGTTTCCTCGCTCAGGTATTCACTGTAGACCAGTTTTGTCGGATTTGTGACTTTTTTTACAAGCTCACTTGCTTCTTCAAATTTTTCCAATGTCATCATGGCTGTAACCTTCTTTCCTCTGTGTCATGTTTATTCTGTTTCTTCCTCCGGATGCTCCTCTGTCGTAAAAAGGGCATTGACAAAATCATCGGAATCAAATTTCTGCAGATCATCGATACTTTCTCCGACTCCGATATATTTGACCGGAATGCCAAGTTCCGACTGAATTGCTACCACAATTCCCCCTTTTGCGGTTCCATCCATTTTTGTCAGAACGATTCCCGTAATGTCTGCCGCCTCCGCAAACTGTTTTGCCTGCGAAAGTGCGTTCTGCCCTGTTGTTCCATCCAGAACCACCAGGGTTTCTCTGTACGCGTCAGCGTACTCTCTCTCAATGACACGATTGATCTTTTTCAGCTCTTCCATCAGATTCTTTTTATTATGAAGACGCCCCGCCGTATCACACAGCAGAACATCCGCCTTCCTTGCCTTTGCGGCCGCAACCGCATCGTACACGACAGCTGCCGGATCAGAGCCTTCCTGTCCCCCGATAAACTCTGCATTTGCCCGGTCTGCCCATTCTTTCAGCTGTTCTCCCGCCGCGGCACGGAATGTGTCCGCCGCTGCGATCACAACTTTTTTCCCTTCACCGCGAAGCTTCCCTGCAAGCTTACCGATGGTCGTCGTTTTTCCTACCCCGTTAACTCCAATCACCAGTACTACGGATTTCTGATTTTCAAACTCATATGCTGTCTCCCCGATCTGCATCTGCTCCTTGATACTGTCAATCAGAAGCTGTTTGCAGTCAGCCGGATCCTTGATATGCTGTTCTTTCACCTTTTCTCTAAGGTCATCAAGGATCGAATAGGTCGCCTTGACGCCGAGATCTCCCATAATCAGGATCTCTTCCAGCTCTTCATAAAAGTCTTCATCAATTTTGGAAAACCCGCTGAACAGGCTGTCAAGGCCGGAAACTATATTCTGCCTTGTTTTTGTCAGGCCTGACACAAGCCGCCGGAAAAATCCCTTTTTTTCCTCTGCCATAGTCTCTTCTACTCCTTTATTTTTTATTTGCTGAGCTGGTTTTCAAGCAGATCTACTGAAACCAGCGTAGAAACTCCCTTCTCCTGCATCGTAATTCCATACAGTCTGTCCGCTGCTGTCATTGTTCCTCTCCGGTGGGTAATAACAATAAACTGCGTATTTTTCGTCAGTCTGTGAAGATACTGCGCAAACCTTGTAACATTGGAATCGTCCAGGGCTGCTTCGATCTCGTCCAGCAGACAGAACGGCGACGGTTTCAGATTCTGAATCGCAAAGAGAAGCGCGATCGCCGTCAGCGCTTTTTCTCCACCGGAGAGCTGCATCATATTCTGAAGCTTCTTTCCCGGCGGCTGTGCAATGATCCGGATTCCCGCTTCCAGAATATCCTCGTCCTCCAGAAGCTCGAGTGTCCCTTTTCCGCCTCCAAAGAGCTGGCGGAAAACATTATGGAACTCTTCTTTTATCCTTGCGAACTGTTCCTCAAACTGCCTTCTCATGGCGGTATCCAGTTCTTCAATAATCTGTTTTAAGGTTGCCTCCGCTTCGATCAGGTCTTCATGCTGGTTTTTCAAAAAGAGATACCGTTCTTCCAGATTTTTAAAATCTTCAATGGCATTGACATTGACATTGCCAAGGCTGCGGATCTCTGAGCGAAGCCGCTGAATCTCTTTCTTCATGAAGCCCAGATCTCCAATACTTTCATCCCGGTACTGCTGCGCATGATTATAGGTGATCTCGTATTCTTCCCACATATAATTCATCTGCTTTTCCATCGTCTCCTCCAGCCCGTCCTTCTTTCCGCCAAGCCGGAAGGTTTCTTTATCAAGATCGGAAATCTGTTCCGAGATGGCATCGCGCTTTCCAAGGAATTCCTTATGTCTGCGGGAAAGTGTTTCCTTTTCCCCGGCATACTGCCCGATCTCCTGTTCGATCTCTTCGATCAGTTCTCCGGCTTCCCGGATCTTTTGTCCGGCCCGTTCCATCTCCTGCTCTTTTTCAGCAATCGCTTTCTTATTGTCTCCCTGGTTTTCCTCCAGCAGTTTCTTTTCCTGTGTATACTTCGTATACTCCTGCCAGATACGTTCCTGATTTTCATTCAGGAAGATTTCTTTTTGTCCAAGTTCCGCAAAAACAAGATGTGCGTCCTCGGCACGTTTCTGTAAAATCTGTTCCTCTTCCTTCTTTTTCTCCAGCTTCTTCTGCTCTTCTTCCGTCTCCTTTTTCAGCCTTTCTTCCAGTTCTTCGGAAGTTCCCAGTTCGATTTCAATGGATTCCTGATTCTCCTGAAGTTCCCGGAGCTGGTTTTCATAGCTTTCGTTTTCTTTTAAAAGCTCCGCCTTTCGGTCAAGGATCGACTTCTGCCTGCTTTGTACCTGAGAAAGATTCATCTTTGCGGTATTCTGCCGGACGTATATCTTCTGCATCTCATCTTTGAGGCTGTCCATTTTCGCATAATATCCGGCACGCTCTTCTTTATGACGCTCCAAAGACTCCCTCGTCTGCTCCAGGTCCTTTTTGAGCATCTGTACGGTCTTTTCAAATTCCTCAATCTCACGCCGTCTGCTTAACAAACTGCTGGAATTTTTAAAAGCCCCTCCTGTCATGGATCCACCCGGATTGAGAAGCTCTCCCTCCGGTGTCACCATCCGGACAGTTTGGCGGTATTTCCTTGCAAGACGGATACCCACGTCAATATTTTCCACTACCACGGTACGGCCAAGAAGGTTCTTCATAAGACTTTTGAATTCTTCATCTGTCTCCACAAGCGTATGGGCAAGTCCGATGACACCGTCTTCTCTGAGCACTTCCGGCTTTGGGAACTCGGAACCCTTCACGCTGGTCAGAGGAAGGAACGTTGCCCGCCCGAATTTATGCTGTTTCAGATAAGTAATCATTCTTTTCGCGGTCTCTTCATCCCTCGTTACGATATTCTGGATGCTTCCGCCGAGTGCAGTCTCCACCGCAGTCTCGTACTTTTTCTCTACACGGATCAGATCCGCCACAACTCCAAGGATGCCCTGCTCCCGGTTTTTCTGCTCCATGACTCTCCGGATACTGTTACCGTATCCTTCGTAGCGCTCGGTCATATTTTTCAAAGATTCCAGTCTGGACTGCTCTCTGTGATACGCACTCTGTCCAGTCTGAATCAGTCCATTTTCTTTTGTAATTTCTTCCTGAAGTCTTATAATTTCACTTTCATACTGCGCAATCGTTTCCGAACAGGTACGGATCTGGGCGGAAAGCTCTTTCCATTCACTTTCATACTTTTCATATTCTGTCCGGTATACTTCCGTTTCCTGGGTAATCGTTAAGAGCTGCTGCGCAAGTCCTGTCTTCTGAACCCTGATCTGCTCTTTCATCGTATGAAAACGCTGTAGTTCGGCCTTTGTCGAAGCCCGCACGGAAAGAATCTTCATAATCTCGTTTTTCTTTTCCTCGCTGGAAAGACTGATCCTGGCCATCTCCTCCTGAAGGCTCGTCAGATTCTCTTTTTCTTTCTCGCTCTGCGCTTCCTTCTCCCTCATCTGGGCTTCCAGATCTGCGCGCCGGCTTTTCAGTTCTTCAAGCTCGGTCTCCCGTTTCCGGATCTCTTCCTCAACAGTCTTTTTCCGCTCCAGATAATGGGCGTCGTTCATCCGCACGCTGTTGATCTGCTCTTTGAGAAGGTCAATGCTGTTCTCATACTGCTGCCGGATCAGTCTTGTATCATTCAGCTGCTTTCTCGCGGTCTCCGTCTGAAGGTCAATCTCCCCGATCCGGTTTTCTACTTCGGCATACTCCTCTTTCATGGCGTCATACCGCTTTCTCGATTCATCAAGCTCTTCCTGCGCACGTGCCAGAGCCTCTTCTGTTTCCTTTTCTTCCGCTTTTATCTTTTCTGTCTGAACGAGGAACAGATTGACGTCCAGCTTTTTCATTTCTTCCCGTTTCTTCAGATACTCTCTCGCCGTCTCAGACTGCTTTTTAAGCGGTCCGTACTGCTTTTCCAGCTCCGAAAGGATGTCTGTTACACGTACCAGATTCTGCTGCTCTTCTTCCAGCTTCTTCAAGGATGTATTTTTTCTCCGCTTGAATTTGACAATTCCCGCAGCCTCATCGAACAACTCCCTCCGGTCTTCCGGTTTTCCGCTTAAGATCTTATCGATCTGACCCTGTCCGATGATTGAATATCCCTCTTTCCCGATTCCGGTATCATAAAACAGCTCGTTGATATCTTTCAATCTGCAGCTGCTTCCATTAATCAGGTACTCTGACTCACCGGAGCGATAAAGCTTTCTTGTCACAGTGACTTCCTCAAAATCAATCGGCAGCTTGTGGTCGGAGTTGTCCAGCGTGATCCCGACCGAGGCGTAGCTTAGAGGCTTTCGGTTCTCAGTTCCCGAAAAAATGACATCCTGCATGTTGCCTCCGCGAAGCTGCTTCGCCCTCTGCTCTCCTAATACCCACCGGACCGCGTCCGCGACGTTGCTCTTTCCACTTCCATTCGGCCCTACAATGCCGGTGATTCCATTATGAAACTGAAAGACGATTTTATTTGCAAAAGATTTAAATCCCTGTACTTCAATGCTTTTTAAATACATAGCTCTCCTATCGTTTCTCCTGTAATTTCAAAATCGCCTGATATGCAGCCTGCTGTTCAGATGCTTTTTTGGTCCTTCCTTCGCCTTCCCCGTAGATCTGTTCTCCGATCCTGACTGCCGTACAGAAACTTTTATTGTGGTCCGGTCCTTCCTCCCGGATCAGTTCATAGGAAACCTGATCATCAGAATTTCCCTGTACAATTTCCTGCAGGATAGTCTTGCTATCAAAAAAGAGCTTCTTGTTTTCCAGGTCATTGAGGATAAACCGGTGAATGAACTCTTTTGCGCTAGCAAACCCACCGTCCAGATAAATCGCTCCAATCAGCGCTTCCATCGCGTCAGATGTAACCGAATCCCGTTTTCTTCCGCCCGTTGCCTCTTCACCTTTTCCGAGCATCAGATATTCCCCCAGTTTGATATCTCTGGCACAAAAAGCAAGCGCCGGTTCACATACCATACTTGCCCTCTTTTTGGTCAGTTCACCTTCCGGCATTGTCTCATACTCAAAAAAAAGAAATTCGCTGGATACAACTTCAAGTACTGCATCGCCCAGAAACTCCAGCCGCTCATTACATTCATATTTCTTCATGTGCTTTTCGTTCACATAGGAGCTGTGTCTCAAAGCATGACGCAGAAGTTCCGGATTCCGGAACTGATAATCAATTGTTCTTTCTAGTTCTTTGATCTTTCTCATAAAACCCCCAATTAGCACGAAAAAGCCCTGACGGGCTTTTCCGCATTTATGTTTTAATTATTTGTTGCCGTTCTGATCTGCTCTACTGCGTCTCCCACTGTCACGATTTTTTCCGCATCATCATTATCAATCTCGATATCGAATTCTTCCTCGATTCCCATGATAATCTGGAAAATGTCCAAAGAATCTGCTCCCAAATCGTCTACAAATGTAGTCTCCATTGTGATGTCTGAGGCATCCACATTTAATACATCTGCGATAATCCCCTGTAATTTTTCAAATTCCATAGTTACATTCCTTCCTTAAAAGTTTATTCTTTCTCTTTCTGAATGCATTCTCTGATTTTCTCATTAATCTTCTGCTCTTTGAAGGTCACGCACTGAATAATGGAGTTGCAGACCTCACGTGCCTTTGAGTTGCCGTGTGTCTTTACAACCAGGCCATTGAGACCAAGCAGCGGTGCTCCGCCGTACTCGCTTGCGTCAAATCCCTTCATCGTCTCCTTCAGCGCCGGTTTTACAAGCAGTGCTCCGATTTTTGTCCTGAGGCTCTTCATCATGCCTTCCTTGATCTTATCAACCAGCACCCCTCCGACGCCCTCATAAAGTTTCAGGATAATATTGCCCGCGAAAGCCTCGCAGACAATGACATCCGCGTCACCATACGGAATATTGCGCGCCTCGATGCTCCCGGTAAAATTAATATCCGGGCATGCCTTCAGCATCGGGAACGTCTCTTTCACAAGGGCGTTGCCCTTCTCCTCCTCAGCACCGATATTGACAATCGCCACTTTCGGATTCTTCACGCCCATAACATGCTCCATATAGATCGAGCCCATTTTTGCAAACTGCACCAGATGGGACGGTCTGGCATCTACGTTTGCTCCGCAGTCGATCAAAAGCGAAAATCCCTTTTTGGTCGGTAAAAGCGGTGCAAGGGGCGGCCTCTCCACTCCTTTGATTCTCCCTACAATGACCTGTCCTCCAACGAGAATGGCTCCGGAGCTTCCTGCCGATACAAACGCGTCGGCCTCTCCTTTTTTAACCATATTCATCGCTACGACAATCGAAGAATCCTTTTTTCTGCGGATTGCCATTACCGGCGGCTCCGCGGTCTCAATCACTTCACTGGCGCCCTTGATCTCAATCTGCTCTTTGTCGTAAGTATATTTGGCAAGCTCTTCTTTTATGATGTCTTCTTTCCCGACAATCAATACCTGAATATCCCTGCGCTTATTTACTGCGTCAACAGCGCCTTTAATGATTTCCACCGGGGCATTATCCCCTCCCATGGCGTCGAGCGCCACTTTCGTGTATTCTGCCATGCTTCTACCTCCTGCATTCTATCAGTAATTCTACTAGACATTGTTATAAAAATCAATGCTTTTCTATCTTTTTAAGAACTCTTGCCAACGCGGTATTCCCGTTTCAGCGCACTCATAATGACTCTGGATGCTACATCCACGATATTGAATCCAAAGGCAATCGCAAGACATGTGGTGGCTAGAAGGATTCCTTCACTGGAAATGAGCGCGGAATCATTGCTTACAAAACCGTACATCATATAGTACAGATTTGGTCCCGGAATCAAAGGAAATACAGATGCTGTCAGGAAAATCGTCGATGGTGCCTTATTGACTCTGGACATGATAAATGCATAAAATCCGACAAATACCGCTGCAATCAATGTAGCAAGAAAGTTGCTCGGTTCAATGGCAAATACGAGAGCATAAATTCCCCATGTAATAAACGCACCAACTCCCGAGTAGAATACCTGACGTCCCCGGACTTTAAACCATATGGCAAAACCGATACAGGCAATCGTACAGGAAACAAGCTGCATCGGAACACTTGGTGTCAGCATAAATCCTTCCATGGATCTTGCATGAAAGACCATCATGGGAAGCGCGATCCCAAGAGCAATTCCTGTTGCCCCGAGAATGGAATTTAAAATATTAATGGACCCGGATATAAAGTCCCGCTGCAGTAACTCGCGGAATCCATTGGTCGTACCAAGTCCACTGATCAGCAGCATGACAATCCCGATCATGATTCTGTCGGGATGTGTTCCGATTCCATTTCTGGTCGCCAGGATAATAATGATCTCAGATAAAAAGGCAAGGATCAGATTATAAATCATCAGATTTCCTTCCCTTGTGCTCAGCCATTTTCCAACAAATACAATCATCAGTGAAACAACCACAGCAACAATCGCATCCATAAATCCGCACCCGAAGAATACGGCAAATCCGGCACCTCCCATGACTCCCGCCACATACCGGAGAATTTCCGGCTGTTCCGGCCGGTTCATCACTTCCTCAAACTTGATCTTCAGCTGATCCGCATCCGGCTTATGGGCACAGACATATCTGGAAAGATTGTTCAGATAGTCCAGCCGGTCAAAATCATTCTCCGATGTCTCGATATGCCTTACCTGAGTGATAAACTCTCCTTCCGGCGTCTTCGCTGTCACCTGAATGTTGCTCGGAATAACAAATACATCATATCTGACAAATCCATAACTTTTCAGCATTCTGTAAAGGGCATCCTCCAACCGGAAATTTTCCGCTCCGCTTTTCAGCATCTCTTCTCCGATATCCAGGATGCCTTCAATAATTCTGTTGTAGTCCATCCTTCTACCTCACTCCACTTTCTTTTTTCTTTCTTAAGCACTTTCCTATTCTAGCAAATAATAATCGATTTTTCATCCCTTTTCTAAAAGAATTCCTCTTCTTTTACAAATTTCTTACAATTGTGGTTGAGTCTGCCCGCACTCCACACAAAAAACAGCAACCGTTTCGATTGCTGTTTTTTACAGACAGATATTTTCTGCAAATAGCTATGCTTTTTTCCTTTTAGCAAGGAAATCTGTAATATTTTTCTTAATCATAAACAGAATTAACACTGCTCCGACATAACCATTCAGAACATAAATAACATTAACGAGTGTTCTGAATGGAAGGAACAGCCCGACGATCAGCCCTACAACCGCAAGAACAACTGTCAAAATTTTAAAACGGGAAGTTCCTTCTTTTGCGAAACGGGATGCCGGATTATAGAGCAGCGGAACAGCTGTCGTATAAATACCTGCAAATACAACAATTGCAAAAATAGCAGAAAACGGTTTCCAGATCTTCATGGCAAGAATCAGGTTCGGAATATCTGCATTCCATACATAAGCGCTTCCGTCCTCAAGCGGAGTATTGATATTGGCAATCTGGCCGAAAGAGATCAAAGCAATTGCAACACACACAGCAACCGTGCCGCCTACGATACCATAGTTAAGATCTTTTTTCTTGTTCTTGGATCCCAGCGCTGCCGTAAAACTTGCAAACCACAGAAGAACAAATCCTGCATAGGAAGCTGCTGAAATAAACCAGTTCGCACCTGCATTTTTGATCGTTTCTCCCTCTGCTGCTCCTGCATAGGCACCTGTCCGGATAACTTCCAGTCCTGCCGGAATATTGCCTGCATCCTGAATCACCGTAACAAGACCGATAAAAATACAAAGTACAACGATAATCGGCCCTACGACACCAATGGCATCAACGAGAGAATTCAGTCCGCCGACTACTGTAATTGTCGTAAGGATTGTAAGGATGACTGCACCTGCCCAGTTCGGAAGTCCGTACTCCTGATTCAATGTAGATGCCGCACCGCCGATCATAACCCAAAATGACATATAGCAGAAAATCGTAGAATAATAGTCACAAAATGTTCCTACATATTTTCCGCAAAAATATTTGTAAACATCATTTCCGTGTTCAAACCTCTGTTCAGCGCCTGCTTTCGCAAAGTTAAAATTGTAATACAGAAACATGACCGCAAAGCCAAGAATAACCAGAATTGACTGCCAGCCATATGCTGTATAGTATTGAATGATCTCCTGGCCTGTCGCAAATCCGGATCCGATGGTAAACGCGATTACCGCTCCTGCCAGAATCAGAACTCTCTTCCAGTTCACTGCGCCGTTCTCTTTGCCCATAGAGTCCCCTCCTATCCATCAAAAATTAAAAAACGGGTACAGTACAGATCTGTACTGTACCCGGATTCTGTTATTATTTTTTAGTTATCTTTCTTTAGAAATTGTCTTTTTCAAATACGGTCTGCTCGGTTACTTCAGTTTGAAGTGCTTTGAGCGCCCGGCGTACCATTCTCTTACGGATCTTCTTGGAATCCACTTCGCCCTGGGTTGGATCACCAAGCGGATACGGAATACCAACACCTGGGATAATTCTGTTGGCGCCGATTGTAAGGGAAATCGGAACTACCGTTGCCATATGTACTACCGGAACCCCATATTTTTCGATTCCTTTAACCATCGTTGCACCGCAACGAGTACAGGTACCTCATGTGCTGACGAGGATAACCCCGTCAACATGCTCCTGTTCTGTGAGGATCTTACCGATCTCATCACCAAATTTTGCTGCAGATCCTGTCGCAGTTCCTGTACCTGTTGTTGTACAGAAGAAGTTTACGAGTTCACCGAACTCTCCGTCTCTTTCCATTTCACGAAGTACATCAAGCGGAACTACCAGGTTCGGATTTGCCATAACGAACTGACGGTCATATCCACCATGGATTGTTGTAAACTCTTCCGGGCTCATAGAATCTTTTCCTTCGATGGAGTAGATTCCGAACTTCGTTGCATTGGAAGATTCGATATGATCCGGGTTTCCAACCGGAACAACACCACCGGAAGTAACAACCGCGATCTTCGCATGTTTGATATCCTTGATTGCCGGTGCAGGCGGTACCCTGTCAAATTTCGGCATCGGAAGGTCTGTCTCAAACGGCTCGCCTTTCATCTTCTTTACAAGCATCTTGATGGCACGTTCGGATCCTCTTTCTTCCGCGAAGTAGTTGACACGGATTCCTCTTTCGTGATAATTTTCTTCATTCGGTCCAAGAATCTCTTCGCCTGTTGCCATCTTCTTGATCAGATTTACGATGGACGGAAGTACTTTTCTCATTGTAGCTGCGGAGTTTCCTGTCTTTACTGTGATCACGTCCTTGCGGAACATATCAACACCAGGGTTCTCCTCATAGGCTGCTGTCAGCACCGGAATACCGAGTCTTTCTTCCACTGCTTTACAGATCGTTCCACATGCAACGCCGTAACGTCCTGCGTTGAATGCCGGTCCTGCAAAGAAGACGTCCGGTTCATATTTCTTTACCATGTCGATAATCGTATCGGTTGCTTCATCCAGATTTTCTCCGAAATAGTTGTCACCGCAGATTACTGTAGCTACGATTTCATAATCTTCACCAAGAGCCTGTGCAAGAGCTGCTCCTGGTCCAAGAGCCTCTTCTCTTACTTCCGGTTTGTAATCTGCCTTTTCCTCACCGCCGATACCGGCAAAGAACTGGTTAATATAATGAACAATTTTATATTTTGCCATTTTGGATCCTCCTTCCAAATCTTAATATCCCCTTGCTGCAAGGTGGTTAAAGCCGTTTGCGATCGTAGATGCAATGATGATCTGAAGCTCTGCCTCAAAGGAACCGTCTTCATTGACACATCCTGCCCATCCGCCGATCTGGCTTTCGATGTAATCCATAGTACCGATCACTTTGTCCATAGCCGGGAACTGTAATGTCGCATTTCCCTGTCCACAGGAGGAAAGTGCATCCGCCTCATCGCATGTATCTGCCAGAGACTGGGATTTTCCGTCTTTTCCCGGGAATTCGTCTGTGATCAGAACTACTTTCACGCCTTTGCGTTCTACTTTACGGCAGTTCATCATCAGGTCGGTATCCGGATTTCCGTATCCTTCCTCTGTGATCAGTACGCCATCAAGTCCCATCCATTCTGCCAATTTTGCAACCATGTCAGAATGTCTCTCTTTATCAGCAAGGAATACGTTTTCATTCGTAAGGATGACACCCATAAAGTTGATGTCTTTTCCGTGATGCTTATAGCAGTCCTCGATAACCGGGTTGTGGAAGTGGTGATAGGTCGTAACCTTGTCACACGGAGCTACACAGTTTCCGGATACGATCGCGCCGTCCATGATTTCTGTCGGATACATGAATGTCGGTACGAACTGTTTTGCGTCAACTCCATAGTAATATGTATCGTGGAGGAGTCCCTGTGACTGAAGCATGTGGATATATCCTACTTTCGGAAGATCAGGATACATTGCGGCCTGCTCAAAAATCGGCTTCGTCTCATATGTTTCCAGTGTATCCGGTTCAATGTTTCTTCCTGCTTCTCCAAGGTAAGCTGCAACTTTCAGTCCTGCCATTCTTCCCGCTTTTTCATATACGTGGGTCTCAAGCCCTTCCTGAGGTTCGATTACAACACAGAGATTTACAGTCTTGGAAAACGGACAGTAATCTGCTGCCGGTCCGCTCATGTCGATAACACCTTCCTGGAAACCAACAATCCGTCCAACGGTAACTACGCAGCATCCGTCCAGCGCATGTGTTCTTCCTTCGCCTACTGTCGGTGTTACTTTCCCTACAACTCCAGGGAAAATCTCTCCGCCTGATACTTTTACTCTAGGTTCGATTACATCCTTCACCGGTGTAATACGTGTGCTGTCACCCGGACGGGCGATGTCAAGGCTGCAGCCGATCAATTTGTCATCTTCCAGAACAAGCGCTTCCACTTCTTCCTTATTGACATAGAGCACATGGTCTTTCACATATGTCTTTTCTGCAAATTGGATATCGTCGATCTTAATCTTCCCTAATTCCAATTTCATAGGTAAATCCCTCCTTCTTTGTAATCGCGATAACTTTAAGTCAAAAAAAAACTTTGTTATCTTTTTTCTTGTTCTTTATCCCTATTATATGATTTTGTCTTACAATTATCAAGTTTTTTATTCAATCTTTCTATACATTTTTTCGATAAGTTCTATAAGTTCAGCATTTCCACCAAAAAAAGACGCCTTCAGACAGTTTTCCCGTCTGAAGACGCCCCTTATTGAATTTGATATTCCTTATATCCTTTCAAGTCTTTCGCAAACATTCGAACCAGCTTTTCAATATCACGAATAAAGAGTCTTACCCTTCCGTTTACATCCTTTTCCTCAATTCCATCGTCACAGACCGTCTTGAAATATCCTTTGAACAGAAGGCAGACCATCCGGTTCAACGATACCGCATTATCGTATCCAATCGCATTGGAACGGATACACTTTCTGCACATTTCAAAATCACGCCCCATGAAGTCCCCTGTCTGAAGCATCTCGTGGAAGACCCTGTTGGAGAGCATCAGGTTTTCCGGAAACATCTTATAATACTCTCTGATGGAAACACGCAGCTTGTTATTGTTATTTTCGAAAAAGAGAAGATTATATGCCTCAGGCTTCCGGAATGCCTCCATGGAATAGCAGTACCATACCCCAACATAGATATCCCACACATTTTTCCAGTGCTTCTCCGCCGCGTTCAGACGCTGGATATAATAGTTCAGCTCCCCAAGCTCTGCATAGTATAACAGTTCATCCCTGCTGTCAAAATAGCGGTACAGACTTGCCGTAGAACAGTCCATCTCCTTTGCAATCCGCCGGATCGTCACCGCGCCGATCCCCTCCTGATGAATAATCTCATTCGCTTTCGCAATATAATCCCGTCTTGTCAGTCCTTTAAAGTACTTTTCATTCCTCTTCATATACCAATTCCCTTACATCAGTCTCGGAACGATATTTTCAATTACCGAAAGGTCGATGGTCTTAAAGTCTTCTTCTACGTTTTTCTGATAGTGGTCCGGTGTCGGGGCAATTTCCTGCCACTGTTCGTATGTTTCAATGCATTTTTCAATCAGCATGATATCTTTCGTATTATCTTCCTCCCCTTTCGGGTATACCATAACCGAACGGAACGGCGTCTGGTTCGGCTTCAGGCTGGACGCCTGAGGGTGGGTCAGAAGGATATGCCGGTCATACACAAGGTCTCTTACCTTGATCAGTACGTCTCTGTAAGAGTCCAGAAGAATGACTTCCATGTCATCTTTATATTTTCGGTACACTCTATCGTTGTTTGTCACCAAAGTTACTTTTTCCATATTCCACATCGTATATCAGCCTCTTTTCCGGTTGGTTTCTTTTTATCTTAACATAGTTGCTCTTTTTTCACCATAAATTACGGCAAATTTGTGGTAATTATGTGGTAAACCGGCATGAAAAAAGGGATCTGCATATTTGCAAATCCCCGTTTTTCGGTATTTCCATTAGTCTTCTACGGAAATGATTTCTTTCTTGTTATAGCTTCCGCAAGCTTTGCAAACTCTGTGAGGCATCATAAGTGCGCCGCATTTGCTGCATTTTACAAGATTCGGAGCGCTCATTTTCCAGTTTGCTCTTCTCTTGTCGCGTCTTGCTTTAGAAGTTTTATTCTTTGGACAAATTGACATCGGTTACACCTCCTTAAAATTCTTAAACAGATCGCGGATAACTGACATTCTTGGATCAAGACCCGGATCTTCACAATCGCAGGTACCCTCGTTTAGGTTCTGACCACATACACTGCAAAGTCCTTTGCAGTCTTCCCTGCACAGGGTTTTTGTCGGCCATCCTATCAAAATCTCATAATAGAGTAATTTGTCGACGTCAAGATGATATCCGTCAATATAATCTGATTCTTCGTCTGTCTCTGCAGTCTCTCCACCGACAACGGCATGTCTCTCAAAAGAAATCTCCATCGGAACTTTCACCGGACTGAGACAACGGTCGCACGGAATCACTGCAGTCAGACTGCAGGAACCGGAGACAGAAATCTCTTTTCCTTTTACATGCTCAATATGAATCTGCACGCTGCTCTTCTCCACAAGAGGGAAAGGACCGCCTGGCAGTTTCATCGCCTCCATCTCAAGCGGAAGGACGGCATCAATCGGTTTGTGCTGTTCGGACAGTACATCGGATAGGTTTAACAGCATATTCATTGCTCCTATTCATACCTTGACTATTATATCATGTCATTTCATTTTGTCAACAGTTTTTTTACTGTCTGAGGAGATTAAACCAGTGCTTTTGTCTCACGTGCAATCGCAAGCTCTTCGTTTGTCGGGATGACATATACTTTGACTTTGGAGTCTTCCGTAGAAATCTCGGATGCCACTCCGCGCGCCTGAGCGTTCTTTTCTTTATCAATCTTCACACCAAGGTATCCAAGGTATTCACAGATTTCTTCTCTCATCTGAGTATCGTTTTCGCCTACACCTGCAGTAAATGTGATTGCATCTACACCGTTCATTGCAGCTGTGTAGGAACCGATATATTTTGCCACACGGTATCTGTAAGCGTCAAGTGCCATGATCGCACGTTCATTTCCTTCGTCTGCTGCTGCTCTTACATCACGGAAATCGGAAGATACACCGCTCATTCCGAGAACACCGGATTTCTTGTTCAGGATGTTGAGCATTTCGTTGATATCGATATTCTCATGGTTGCAGATAAACTGCAGGACAGCCGGATCAAGGTCACCGCTTCTTGTTCCCATGATCAGTCCTTCAAGGGGTGTCAGACCCATACTTGTATCAACGCATTTTCCGCCGATGGAAGCTGAGATGCTGGCTCCGTTTCCAAGGTGGCATACGATTACTTTTGCATCGTCTTTTCCGAGGCATTTCAGTGTCTCGCCGGATACGAACATATGGCTTGTACCATGGAAACCGTATCTTCTGATGCTGTATTTCTCATAATATTCATATGGAATTGCGTACATTGCCGCTTTTTCCGGGATCTTCATACCGAAAGCGGTATCGAATACTGCAACGTTCGGTTTGCCCGGCATTGCTGCTTCACATGCTTCGATTCCGATCAGGTTTGCCGGATTGTGGAGCGGTCCAAGGTCAAAGCAGTCACGGATAACTTTCTTAACATCATCGTTGATCAAAGTTGCGTCGCTGTAGATCGTTCCGGCATGCAGTACGCGGTGTCCGATTGCTGTGATATCATCTGTGCTTTCGATAACACCGTGTTCTTTGTCCATCAGAGCGTCCAGCACAAGCTGTACAGCCACTTTGTGGTCTTCCATCGGAGTCTCTACACTGTAGTTTTCTTTTCCTGTCGGTTTGTGTGTCAGTTTGGATCCGTCGATCCCGATTCTCTCGCAAAGTCCTTTTGCAAGAACACTCTCATTTTCCATATCGATGAGCTGGTATTTTAATGAAGAGCTTCCGCAGTTAATAACTAAAATTTTCATTTTTCTTTTCTTCCTTTCTATTTTGACTGGCACTGCACTGCTGTAATTGCAACAACACCTTCGATATCTTTGGCGCTGCATCCTCTGGAAAGGTCATTTACAGGAGCCGCGATTCCCTGAGTCATTGGTCCGTATGCTTCTGCCTTTGCCAGTCTCTGCACTAACTTATAACCGATATTTCCTGCATCCAGGTCAGGGAAGATCAGGACATTTGCCTTTCCTGCAACCGGGCTGTCCGGAGCTTTTGAAGCTCCTACGGAAGGAACGATCGCCGCGTCTAACTGAAGTTCTCCATCCAGCATCAGATCCGGAGCCTGTTCTTTCGCGATCTTAACCGCCTCTACTACTTTTGTGACATCATCATGCTTTGCACTTCCCTTTGAGGAATGAGAAAGCATTGCCACTCTCGGCTCTGCTCCTACAAGCTGTTTGAAGCTCTCTGCGGAGGAAATTGCGATTGCTGCAAGCTCTTCCGGTGTCGGATTCTGATTCAGACCGCAGTCACCGAATACAAATGTTCCGTTTTCTCCCATATCACAGTCCGGTACTACCATGATAAAGAATGCGGATACAAGCTTTGTTCCAGGTTTCGTCTTGAGAATCTGCAGACACGGACGAAGTGTGTCAGCTGTAGAATGGCATGCTCCGGAAACCATTCCGTCTGCGTCGCCCATCTTTACCATCATTACTCCGTAATATGGATAGTTGGTCAGAAGAAGCTCTCTTGCCTGTTCCTCAGTCATACCTTTTTTCTGTCTTAATTCCACCAGCTTTGCAATATAGCTCTCTGTCTTTTCACTCTTTGCCGGATCTACAATCTGTGCACCGCTGATATCGAAGCTTCCCTTATTCTTCGCGATTTCTTCTTCACTTCCGATCAGAACCAGTCTGGCTGTCCCCTCTTTTAAAATTGCCTCGGCAGCCTCATAGGTCCGGGCATCTTCTGTCTCCGGAAGTACAATTGTCTTGAGATCTGCTTTGGCCTTTGCCTTGATTTCATCAATAAATCCCATGATTTAATGACTCCTTTCCATATATTCTCAGATATCACTATTATAACGTAAAGGGAAATTGTATACAAGAGATAATCTGTCTCTTTTTTAGTACAATTTCCCTTTTTAAGCGTTTATAATTCAAACATCATTGTGACAATCGCAAAATAAACAAGGATTGTCCCTGTGTCAAGAAGCGTGGAGATCAAAGGTGTCGCCATGAGAGCCGGATCCAGTCCGATTCTCTTTGCGATCAGCGGCAGGGTACATCCCACCACTTTTGCCATACAGACAATGGCTATGATCGTCACACCGATCACGATACCAAGCTTGATATCATTATACATAATATAAATCCTGATTCCATTCGCGACAGAAAGGACCGCGCCGACAATCAATGCAATCCGGAGTTCTTTGAAAATCACCCGGAAAATATCTTTAAAACGGATTTCCCCGACCGCAAGTCCGCGGATCATCAATGTGGAGCTCTGAGAGCCGCAGTTTCCGCCCGTTCCCATCAGCATCGGAATCAGCGTAATCAGAATCGGCATGGCTGACATGGCATTTTCATAGTAGGCAAGCAAAAGTCCGCTTGCCGTCGCAGAAAGCATTAAAAACAGCAGCCACGGGATACGGGAAAGGGCGTGGCGCCAGACGCTCGTTCCGAAGTACGAGTCATCGTTCGGACTGACACCGGCCATCATACTGATATCTTCCGTTGCTTCTTCCTGCAGGACAATCATCGCGTCGTCAACGGTAACGATACCGACCATGCACATCTCGTTATCCACAATCGGGATTGCCACAAGACCGTACTTCCGGATCATACTGGCTACGTCTTCCTGATCATCATGGGTATGCGCGTAAAGGACGTTCGTATCCATAATCTCTTCAATCGTCTTACTTTCACTGGATGTCAGAAGATCTTTGATATCCACCCATCCGATCAGCTTCTTCTTTTCTGTCACGTAACAGGTATAAATCGTCTCCCGGTTAATACCGACCTGGCGGATCTTCAAAATCGCCTCTTCTACCGTCATTTCTTTCCGGAAACTGACGTAGTCGATATTCATGACACTTCCGGCACTGTCCTCCGGATACTGCAAAAGCGCGTTGATCTGCTTTCTCGTCTCTTCATCAGTCGCCATCAGAAGCCTGTCTACCACATTGGCAGGCATTTCTTCCAGGACGTCGACTGTATCATCAAGGTACATCTCATCCATGACTTCTTCCAGCTCGGAATCCGTCAGCGCATTAATCAGGAATTCTCTTGTCTCGCTGCTCATATAGGTAAAGGTCTCTGCCGCTTCTTCCTTGCCGAGGAGACGGAAAATCAGAACAATCTGCCTTTCATCTACCTCCTCCAGCAGTGCGGCAATATCGACAGGATACATATTCCCAAGTTCTTCTTTCAGTTCTTTAAATTTTCGTTCATCCAAAAGCTCCAGCAGATTTGTTTCGTTCATGTGTATCCTCCTTTCCTGCCGCCATATTATTTTGCAAGCGGATTCCTTTTATAGTATAATCACAACAAGGAGGATATTACAAGAAAATTATGAAAATAGTTGGTTTAATTACAGAATACAATCCATTTCACAATGGGCACGAATATCATATACAGAAGTCAAAAGAAGTGACCGGAGCAGACGCTGTGATCGTCGTCATGAGCGGAAATTTTGTACAAAGAGGCGCTCCTGCCATCATGCCCAAACATCTCAGGGCTAAAGTGGCTCTGAAATCCGGGGCATCCCTTGTTCTGGAGCTTCCGGTCTGCTTTTCCACCGGGAGCGCCGAGTATTTTGCACAGGGTGCCGTTGCGCTTCTGGACAGTCTGGGCTGTGTTGATTCCCTTTGTTTTGGAAGCGAATGCGGAGAGATTGATTCTTTAACCCGGATTGCGCGGGTACTTGCGGATGAGCCTGAAGAGTACCGCACAATTCTGCGTTCTTACTTAAAAGAGGGGTTTGCGTTTCCTCTCGCCAGAGAAAAGGCATTGACCGATTATCTGCAGGACAGATCCCTTTCCCGGATTCTTTCCAGTCCGAATAATACGCTTGGGGTGGAGTACATCAAGGCTTTGATCCGTCTAAAAAGTTCCATACGGCCCTATACGATTCTTCGGAAAGATTCCCGGTATCATGCGGACACACTGGAGACGGACGGCGGTTTCAGCTCCGCTACCGCTATTCGGAAACTTCTTTTGTTCTCCGGCAGTTCCCTTCGGACAGACATGGATACTCCTTACGATGAGCCAAAGCTTTCCTCTGTTCTGACAAGACTGGAAGACCATGTGCCGCCGGAATGTGTCTCCCTGCTTGAGCGGACCCACCTGATCCGCTATCCGGTATACAGCAATGATTTTTCATTGCTCGTCAAATACCAGCTGATGCAGGAAAGCCGCGGGACCCTGACCCACTATGCCGATATTTCCGAAGAGCTTGCCAACCGGATCATGAAACATCTGAATGACTTTCAGAATTTTGACCAGTTCTGCGACCTGTTAAAGACAAAAGAAGTGACGTATTCCAGGATCAGCCGGGCGCTTCTGCACGTCATCCTCGGAATCCGTTCCTCCCTCTTTGAACAGTTAAGAGAAGACCGGATGGTTCATTATGCCAGAATGCTTGGATTCGTACGGAAAGACAGGGAAGTCCTTTCCCTGATCAAAAATCGTTCGTCAGTTCC
The DNA here is from genome assembly GCF_027924685.1 of Sellimonas catena. Taxonomy (NCBI): domain Bacteria; kingdom Bacillati; phylum Bacillota; class Clostridia; order Lachnospirales; family Lachnospiraceae; genus Sellimonas; species Sellimonas catena. The sequence goes on along the minus strand of NZ_BSBO01000007.1, from coordinate 7,117 downwards.
GCTGATTCCCAAACTCAGCGATATGGACGCACTGTCTGAACGCGGCGAACAGATGCTTCATCTGGATATTTTTGCATCCAACCTGTATGAATCTGTCATCAGCAACAAATTTAAAACTCCGTTCTGCAATGAATACAGTCATCCGCTTGTGATTGTATAGTCGTATAAAAAAGAGACTCTCTTTGGGAGCGTAGATGATTTCTTTTCATCTTCCGTCTCAAAAGAGAGTCTTTTTCTGATTTTAAAGTGTAATCACTTTGGAACATGCAATGGCCATCGCCCCCGGTCCAATGTGGCAGGCAACACTTAAGGAAAGGCGGTCCATCTCCACTTTATACTGAGGAAATCTGTCCTCAATCTCTTCTTTCCACTTCTGCGCTTCCTCATCAGAGCAGGTGTATGCTGCTTCGAGGTGTACCGGCTGATTTCCAAAACGGTGAAGCAGGTCTTTTTCCATGGCGTCGAGCATTGTCTTCTTCGCCTGTTTCCATCCTCTGACCTTGGCATAGGCATCCAGCTTTTCTCCCTGGATCTGCAGAACCGGTTTCAGATTCAGGACTGTTCCGATTGCTGCAGCGGCCGGTGTGATTCTTCCGCCCTTTTTCAGATATTTCAGCGTGTCCACAGTAATGTAAATACTGGATTCAAATTTGTTTTTTTCCAGAATTTCCCGGATCCCGGCTGCGGATTTTCCTTCGGATGCAAGCCAGATGGCGTCCTTGACAGACTGCCGCTGCGTCACGGAAATCCTCTGGTTGTTGACTACCTGCACACGTCCGTCATAATCATCCGCCAGCATCATGGCAGTCTCGCAGGAACTGCTCAGCCCGCTGGACATCGGAATATAGACAATTTCATCGTACTCTTCCAGATATTTGTCCCACAATCCCATGACATCCCCCGGCGCAGGCTGGGAAGTTTTAATATCATGATTTGCTTTCAGGCGCTCGTAAAATTCTTCCTGGGATAAGGTAATTTCCTCAAAATATTCTTCCCCATCGATAAAAAACGGCATCGGAAGGATTCCGATTCCAAGTTCCTTCCCTTCTGCCTGTGTAATTCCACTGTTGCTGTCCGTCAAAACGGCAACACGACTCATACCATCCTCTCCTTTTCTTTGTTTTCTTCCTATACGGTAATGATATCCGATCTGGTGTCTCTTTTGGCAACCATAATCGGAATGTCCTCTCCTTTGTATGGATTATCCCCGAGAGTGACTTCCAGTTTCACTGTTTCATAGGCCAGCTCGGCATAATTATTCTCCTTGCTCAGATGTCCAAGCATCACGCATTTCAGATCATCGTGCAGGATGTCGCACAGCAGTCTGCCGGAAGATTCATTGGAAAGATGTCCCCGGTTTCCCATCACCCGCTGTTTCAGGTAATACGGGTAGACACCGACTTCCAGCATATGTATGTCATGATTGGCCTCCAGAAGAACCGCGTCCAGATTTTTCAGATTCTCCACAGTATAATCATCATAGATCCCCAGATCTGTCGCAACAGCGGCCGCTTTCTTTCCATTTTCGAAGCGGTATCCTGTCGGTTCATTTGCATCGTGTGAAATCCGAAATGGCCGGACTGTCAGCTCTTTTAAAGTAAACGGCTCATCCGCGCGAATCTCATGGAGCAGTCCCTCCGGCATTTTCCCAAGACTTTTATAATTCCGGATTCCTTCGATCGTTCCTTTTGTGGCGTAGATCGGAATGCCGTACTTTCTGCTGAAAACTCCAAGCCCCTGAATATGGTCGGCGTGCTCATGGGTAATAAAAATCCCGTCCAGCTCGTCCCCTTTCACATCCAGATCCTTCAGTCCTTCCTCGATCCGCTTCTTGCTGATCCCGGTATCGACCAGCACGTGTGTATGTTCATCTCCTACATAAATACAGTTTCCGCTGCTTCCGCTGGCTATACTGCAAATTCTCATGTTTTCCTTTCTCCTTCAAAGTTTCTAGTACGATTCTAACGCTTCTTTGATCTGGATGCAAGTCTCTTTAAAATCCTCTCCGTTTTCAATCACTACGCTGCATGCGTTCCGGAACTGTTCTTCCGATTTCTGGTTCTTCATGATTCCGTCTATCCTTTCGTCCGTATATCCCCGGCTTTCTTTCAGCCGCTTTCTGCGGACTTCATCCGACGTATGGATATACCAGAGTTCATCACAGATCTCCTCATAATGATCCTCGATCAGAAGCGCTGCCTCGACGACAAAAATCCGCGTACCAGCCTCTTTTTCTTCCTCTTTTTTCTTTCGGATGTATTCCTTGACCCGGGGGTGTACAATCCGGTTCAGTCTTTGAAGCTGTTTTTCATCAGCAAACACCATGTTTCCCAGCTTTTTCCGGTCAATCTTTCCATCCCCGTCAAGAATTCCGCATCCAAACTTCTCTATAATTTCCTCATAGCAGACCTCTCCAGGCTCCTGAAGCTTATGCGCCACCTTGTCCGCTTCGCAGACAACTGCCTGAAAGTCTGTCTCCAGGAAGCCGAGGACCGTGCTTTTTCCGGCCCCGACTCCTCCTGTTATTCCTATTGTTTTCATCTGAATTCCTGACTTTTCTCTATTTGGCCTCATACCAGTTTGATCCGACGCTCATATCTGCAATCAGCGGAACCTTCAGATCTGCGGCATGTTCCATCTCTTCTTTCAGTATCTCTTTAACTTTCTCTACTTCATCGATTCTGGCCTCTACCAGAAGCTCATCGTGTACCTGAATGACAATGCGGGACTCCATCTGTTCCTCACGAAGCCGCTGATTGACACGGATCATCGCAATCTTCATGATGTCTGCCGCTGCCCCCTGAATCGGGGAATTCATTGCCACACGTTCTCCAAAACTTCTCTGCATGAAGTTGCTGGAAGAAAGCTCCGGAACCGGTCTTCTTCTTCCAAAAATCGTTGTCACATATCCGTGCTCTTTTGCAAAAGCAACTTCTCCGTCCAGATATGCCTTGACCCCCGGATAGGTTTCAAAATAGCGGTCAATATATTCTGCCGCTTCTTTTCTTGTAATGCTCAAGTCCTGACTAAGTCCAAAGGAACTGATCCCGTAGACAATCCCGAAATTGACCGCCTTCGCATTTCTTCTCTGCAGGTCCGTCACCTCGTCAAACGGTGTATGGAATACCTGGGATGCCGTCGTCCTGTGGATGTCCTTTGCTTCCTTATATGCCTGAATCAACGCCTCATCATCCGAACAGTGTGCCAGAATCCGAAGCTCAATCTGGGAATAATCCGCATCCACAAACACGAATCCTTCCTCCGGCACAAAGACTTTCCGAATCTGTCTTCCCAGTTCCATCCGGATCGGGATATTCTGAAGATTCGGCTCCGTACTGCTGATCCGGCCGGTCGCCGTAACAGTCTGGTTAAAAGTACCGTGAATCCGGTGATCCTCCGAAATAAAATTCACCAGGCCGTCCGCGTAGGTGGATTTCAGCTTTGCCAGCTGCCTGTATTCCAGAATCTTCGATACGACCGGATAGTCCGGCGCCAGCTTTTCCAGAATATCTGCCGCTGTGGAATATCCTGTCTTCGTCTTCTTTCCATGAGGGAGCTCCAGGTGTTCAAAAAGAACGACTCCCAGCTGTTTCGGAGAATTGATATTAAAGGTTTCCCCTGCCAGTTCAAAAATCTCCGCCTCCAGTCTTTCGATCTGGACGCCAAGATCCTGTCCGTATTCTTTCAGGGCTTCCGCTTCCACTTTCACGCCTGCCTGCTCCATATCAAAAAGTGCAAACACAAGCGGCATCTCGATTTCATCAAAAAGTGCTTCCATGCCGTATTCTTTCAGCTTTTCCCGGAGTACGTCTGCTGCCCGGTACATCGTATACGCCTCATAACAGCTCTTTTTCTCTTCAGAAAGCTTCGCATCAATCGTAAGATCCAGATATTCTCTTGCCACATCGTCAGGCTCATAGGAGCTCTTGAGCGGATTTAACAGGTAGGCGGCCACATGAACATCAAAGAAATTCTCCCGTCTGCATGTCCGGACATGCGGCAGTTCTTTTTTTACGTCAAACATGGAAATCTGCGCCCGGCTTTCTGTCAGAGCGGACAGACGTTCCATAAGAGCATCCGCGGAAATCCCGTTTCCGGTCTGAATGGAAACGATCTCGTCCTTCCCGTCTGCTGAAAAGGCAAGCACCGCTCCGGAAATACCGCTCATTGCGGCAAATAACGGAAGAACATTCTCCGTATTCCGCTCCAGAACAACACCTACAGTCCCGGCCCCTGCCGCCTTTTCAAATACAGCATCCATGCCGGCAGGGTCTGTTACGGTCACAAAACTGTCCTCAATTTCGGAAGCCGGAGCCTGAATCTCAAACTTTCCAAGCAGATTTTTAAATTCCAGCTTCTGGAACCACTCATATGCTTCAGCAGTAAAGAGTTCTCCAATCTTTCCTTCTTCCACTTCATACGGAAAATCCGCATGGACATTGATCGTCGCAAGTTCCTTGCTCATCTGTGCCAGATCGTAATGCTCTTTCAATGCTTTTGCCGCCCTCGGAGGCTTAAGTTCGTCCACATGGGCATATGCATTCTCGATCGTCTGATACTCCACGATAATCTTCGTCGCTGTCTTCTCTCCGATGCTCGGAACGCCCGGAATATTGTCAGAAGTATCTCCCATCAGCGCCTTGACATCGATAAACTCTTTCGGCGTCACCTGGTACTTTTCTTTTACATCCTCTTCCAGATAATCTTCCACTTCAGTCCGTCCCTGCTTCGTCTTCGGGATACGGATTTTTACTTTCTTTGTGGCAAGCTGAAGAAAATCCCGGTCTCCGGAAAGGACAACGACCTGCATGCCCGCCTCCTCGCAGCGTCTGGAAAGTGTCCCGATCAGGTCGTCCGCCTCGAGTCCTGCCTGTTCAATCAGTCGGATCCCCATCGCTTTCAGAACCTCTTTGATCACCGGAACCTGCTGCCGGAGCTCTTCCGCCATCGGCTTTCTCGTGCCTTTATACTCCTTGTACATCTCATGCCGGAATGTCGGCGCATGAACATCAAAGGCAACCGTCAGATATTCCGGCTTTTCCTCCTCGAGTATTTTAAAAAGAATATTTAAAAATCCATAAACTGCATTCGTATGAAGTCCTTCGGCATTGGTCAGATCCGGAAGTCCGTAAAATGCCCTGTTCAGAATACTGTGTCCGTCAATCAGGACAATTTTCTGGTCTTGAAATTGTTTTTCATTCATTGTCAAACCCCGTTCCATGTCAAAATACTTCTTTTATTTTACTTCGTTTTGCCCTCTTTTACAATGCTAAAATATGCCAAGATGCTCCAGAAGAATTTTGAGTCCGATCAGAATCAGGACAATTCCGCCGAAACATTCCGCTTTATTTCTGTATTTTGTTCCGAATACCGTACCGATTTTCAGGCCGGCTGCTGAAATCACAAATGTCAGGCAGCCGATAAACGCTGCTGCCGGGGCAATATTGACATCCAGAAACGCAAATGTCACGCCGACTGCCAGAGCATCGATACTGGTCGCCACTGCCAGCGCAGTCATTTCCTTCACGTCAAACCGTGCACCCACGCATTCCTCTTCTCCTCTGGACTCCCGGATCATATTTCCTCCGATGATGGCCAGCAGAATAAATGCGATCCAGTGATCCACACTCTGAATAGCTCCCTTAAAATTCACACCTACAAAATATCCGATGGTCGGCATCAATGCCTGAAAGCCTCCGAAATAAAGTCCTACACACAATATGTATTTCGGTTTTGCCACTCCCACAGACAGTCCTTTACAGATGGATACTGCAAATGCGTCCATGGCAAGGCCCACTGCTATGAAAAACAGTTCCAAAAATCCCATTTCTTTTTCCTCCTGGTTGTTTTTTCTTCCCTTAAAATCTGCGCAGAACTTCCGTAAAAAGAGCAAAAAAAAATCGAGTCCTACCCATATCATCTTCTGATACAGATAAGTCTCGTTGTTTCATACAAAGCCAGGATCGCTCCAATATGTTGACTTTGTCACACCGAAAGTGCCAACTACTCCCTTATGCTCATTCTTTCTTTGTCATTTCCGCGCCAGCGTTCATCGCTGTTTTGTATTATAACCGACATTCTGCCTTCTTTCAACATTTTTTTCATGATCTGAGCACTTTCTTTCTCACTGCGTCAAAAACGGCAGTCCTCCTCACCCGGGTAACTGCCGTTTTTTCTTATTTGACAGAAAACTGTTAAATAAAAATGCTCCGCAGAATGCGCACTCGCGCAAAGCAGAAGTTTGCCGCTAAAGCGACCGCGCCCGGCGCGAGAGTTCCGCAAGCGGAACTCTTTGTTATAATTTGGAATATCCGTAACTGTTTACCAGCGCCTCAACACGCTTTCCTTCCCTGCACATCGGGCAGCTCTGCGGAGTGTATGCTTTGTAGTCCGGCAGATCCGCGCTAGTAAAAATAGATTTCACTTCCATATCCGCGATCCTGGACACAGCACTGAAAATTCCTGCAACGCCGCACACCTTCCCGCCGTAATACAGTACAGACTCCGCTGCCTTTAAGATCGTCTTTCCTGTTGTAATCGAAGCCGCCAGAATCAGTACCTGCTTGTTTTCAATCATCCGGATCTTATTATCACGGAACAAAATCTGTCCCATCGTATCAAACTCCGGCGTCACAACAGAAATATTGTTGTCGTGGCTCATGGACATATTTGTCTCGTCCGCCAGAATCTCTGCCATAAATGTACCGATCACTTCCGTTTCATCCAGGCATACGATCGTGTCAATGTACGTATGCGTGTATTCCCCCGCCAGAACCCTGGCTGTCTCCCGCGCATTGTGGTGTCTTGTTTTGACTGTGGACATATCGATATAGGTATTGATATGAGAATTACTTGTGGCAAAATGACCTTTCAGAATCTTGATCCGCGCCTTCGGATTCTTCCCGGAACGCAGATTGGTTAAACGTTCATCCATAGGACTGTCCCTCCTTTTTCATTTCTTTCTGATACGGTAACGGTTTTGATAAAGTCATTGTACCAAGTCGCTAGCGCGACGGCTAGTGCAAGGTACGCATTTCCATCACTTTTTTCCAAAAAAAGTAGCAGTTTTTGTATTTATGTTGTATTGTTGAGTTACCACACACACCAATCTTCATAA